>CBDTZF010000126.1:0-7212 GCA_965364825.1 uncultured Rhodocyclaceae bacterium
GAAAACGCGAATACTGGGGCGCCGGCGGTTGTCCGCATTCAACAGCATGAGCTCGAAGTGGGCTGCTTCACCGCAATGCACCGGTGGCGCCGCGCCGCCGCGGATCTCGAGCCGGAGCAGGTTGCGAAACGCATGAAACAGGCTTGCGGTGCCAATGCCGGTGAGAAAGAAAGTCAGTGCGAAGCCGAGACTCAGCGTGTAGTTGATCGACGCCAGCAGCATGGCAAAGAGCGTCGCGCCAAAGGCGAGACCGGCGCGCGTAGGCAGCACGAAGATGCGCCGTTGGCCGAGCCGGATGACGAAGGGTTCTGCCGGGCGGACGCGAAACAGTCGGCGGTCGATCTGACGCACCAGGAAGCGGCCGGCCGCACCCGCATAGTGGAACATCAGTTGACCGCCACCGACTGCAGGACCTCCCTCGCGCGGGCGTCCGAGGCGGCGACATCCTGCCCGAGCCCGAGGCGGTGACCTGCAACGCTGGAAAATACGCGCTGGACATCTTCCGGCTCGACATGCCCGCGACCATCCAGCCACGCCCATGCGCGCGCCGCCGCAATCAGGGCGAGGCCGGCACGCGGGCTGAGGCCGTCGCATAGCGCGCTGTGGCGCGTGTGCGCGAGCAGCGCCTGAACGTAATCGACCAGCGGCTCGGCAACATGCACTGAGGAGCACTCGCTCTGCATTGCCGCGAGCTGGTCGGTAGAAATCACCGGTGTCAGGTCGGCCAGCATGTCGCGACGGCTGCGGCCGAGCATGAGGGCACGTTCGGCGGCCGCGTCGGGGTACCCCAACTGAATACGCATGAGGAAACGATCAAGCTGGCTTTCAGGCAGCGGGAAAGTGCCGATCTGGGTGCTCGGGTTCTGCGTCGCAATGACGAAAAACGGGGTGGGAAGTGGGTAGGTTTGGCCGTCCGCCGTCACCTGGGCTTCCTCCATCGCCTCGAGCAACGCGCTCTGGGTCTTCGGCGTCGCGCGGTTGATTTCGTCCGCCAGAATGAGCTGTGCGAAAATCGGACCTTGATGAAAATGGAAGGCGTTGCTGTCGCGGTCGAAAACCGACACGCCAAGAATGTCCGCCGGCAGCAGATCGCTGGTGAACTGGATGCGCTGAAAGGCCAGCCCGGGCAACCGCGCGAGCAGGTGGGCGAGTGTTGTCTTGCCGACGCCGGGTACATCCTCGATGAGCAGGTGGCCGCGCGCCAGCAGGCAGCAGAACGCCAGCCGCAGTTGATCGCGCTTGCCAAGCAGGATGTCGTCGGCTCGCTGGAGAACTTTGTGCGCTAGATCAAGGCTCATGTTTTTGCGGTTGGGAAAATGTGTCGGTCAGAGGATAATCCGGGAAACGGCAGTTAATCGGCTGCCGGCTGGCTAAGTGACCGAGAAAACGGGCATCCTTTCGCTTGAGCGGCTTCACCCGCCTGACGCGAGCGTTATTGCCGTTTCCTGGATAGTCAATCGGACAAAAGGCTTAAAACTTGACGGTTGGCGTCGATCGGAACACACATTTTCAGGGAGGAGGGATATGACTGCGACGGCTTTCATTACGCACAAGGATTGCACGCTGCACGATATGGGCGCGCACCATCCGGAATGTCCGGAAAGACTGTCTGCCATCAATGATCGCCTGATCGCCGCCGGCTTGGACATGTTTCTGGCCTTTTACGATGCACCGGAGGCGACCGTCGAACAACTCGCGCGCGCGCATCCTTGGTCTCATGTCGAAACGCTGCTCGGCTGTGTACCCGAAAAGGGTATTGTCCACCTCGACGCCGACACCGCCGTTTGCCCGTATTCGATGAAGGCCGCCCTGCGTGCCGCCGGTGCCGGCATTCTCGCCACCGATCTGGTGATGTCGGGCGAAGCCGAGAATGCGTTTTGCGCGGTTCGTCCGCCGGGGCATCATGCCGAGGCCAACAAGGCGATGGGTTTTTGTTTCTTCAACAACATTGCAGTCGCGGCGCATCATGCAATGGCCGCGCATGGTCTCGAACGCGTCGCCATCGTCGACTTCGACGTGCACCACGGTAACGGCACGGAAGACATCTTCAAGAACGACCCGCGCGTTCTCATGACCAGTATCTTTCAGCATCCGTTCTACCCCTACAGCGGCGCCGACGATCCGGCGCCCAACATGGTCAATATTCCTGTCCCGGCGGGCACCCGCGGCGAGTTGTTCCGCCAGATCGTCACCGACATCTGGATTCCCGCGCTGCGCAACCACAATCCGCAACTGATCCTCATTTCGGCGGGGTTCGACGCGCATTACGAAGACGACATGGGTTCGCTCGGCCTGGTCGAAGCCGATTACGTCTGGGTCACGGAGCAACTGCGCGCGGTGGCGGAGGAATGCTGCGACAAGCGCATCGTTTCGATGCTTGAAGGTGGCTATTCGCTCTCTGCGCTGGCCCGATCGGTAGTCGTGCATGTCAAGGCGTTGGCCGATATCTGAATCCGCGTTAAGTCGGCTGGAATAGTGCCTCCCGGCCGGCTCAAGCGCATCATCGCGAGAACGGCAGTTGCCCGCTTGTCGTTCTCGTGACGGTATCGATTGAATCGAGTTTTTTCCCAACAACACGGCTCATCCATTGGCCGAGCAGGGGCTGCCCCTGCGGCCTCCGCGCGCTTTGCCAGACGACCCGCCAGCCGCGCCACCCGGGCGCCTCCAACTGCCGTTTTCAGGATCGTCGCGCTCGCGTGGTGCGCAGATCGAATCAGGTACAATGCGCTTTTGATCCCCGACCATCGCGCCCATGATTACCGGATCCATTGTCGCCATCGTCACGCCCATGCACGAGGATGGCAGCCTCGATTTTGAAAGCCTGCGCAAGCTGATCGATTTTCACGTCGATCAGCAAACCGACGCGATCGTAGTCGTCGGCACCTCGGGCGAATCCCCCACGGTCAACGTAGACGAGCATTGCGAATTGATTCGCGTTGCCGTCGGCCATGCGGCGGGGCGCGTCCCCGTGATTGCCGGTGTCGGCGGCAATTCCACGGCCGAAGCGATGGAACTGACGCGTTTCGCCAAGCAGGCGGGGGCCGAAGCTGGTTTGTCAGTCGTGCCTTACTACAACAAGCCGACGCAGGAAGGGCTCTACCAGCATTTCAAGGCGATTGCCGAAGCTGACGACCTGCCGATCCTGCTGTACAACGTCCCCGGTCGCACGGTGGCCGATCTGGCGAACGACACGACGCTGCGGCTGGCCGAAATTCCCAACATTATTGGTATCAAGGACGCGACGGGAAACCTCGAACGCGCTTGCGACCTCATCGCGCGTGCGCCGAAGGATTTCGCGCTGTATACCGGCGATGACATGACCACGCTGGCGTTCATCCTCATGGGCGGGCATGGCGCGATTTCCGTGACCGCCAACGTTGCGCCGAAGCTCATGCACGAGATGTGCACTGCGGCGCTCAAGGGCGATGTCGGCACCGCGCGCGAGTTGAACCGCCGCTTGCTCCGACTACACAAAGAGTTGTTCTGTGAGGCTAATCCCATCCCCGTCAAATGGGCGGTACATCAGCTCGGTTTGATCGGGCCAACCATCCGCCTGCCGCTGACCCCGCTCGACCCCGCCTGCCACGAATCCGTGCGCGCTGCGATGCGTGCCGCCGGGCTGCTCAACTAAAAAACCGAAAAGGTAGTATTTACGATGCTGCGACGTCACTTCGCAATGTTTCCCGTGCTTGTCCTCAGCCTCGCGCTGGTCGGGTGCGAAACACTTGAATCGAACTCCATCGACTACAAGAGCGCACGCAAGGCGCCGACACTGGAAGTGCCGCCGGATTTGACCGCGCCGTCACCCTCCGATCGCTACGCTGTGCCGGACGATGGCTCGCGCGGCAGCGCCACGCTGTCGACCTACAATGCTGAACGCGCAGGGGTGCGCACAAGCGCCGGTGAGACGCGTGAAGTGCTGCCGAAAGAGGCCGCCATGCACGTCGAGCGCGACGGCTCGCAACGCTGGCTGGTGATCGCCGACACACCAGAGGATTTATGGCCGAAGATCCGCAACTTCTGGATCGAGATGGGCTTCGTGCTCGATGTCGACGCGCCCGACATCGGCGTCATGGAAACCGACTGGGCGGAAGACCGCGCCAAGATTCCGCAGGACATCATTCGACGCACCCTCGGCAAGGTGATCGACGGGCTGTATTCCACGCCGGTGCGGGACAAATTCCGCACCCGTCTCGAAGCAGGCGAAAAGGCGGGCACGGTCGATGTGTTCATCAGCCATCGCGGCGTGATGGAGATCTACCCCAACGAGGCACGTGACACTACCGTGTGGCAACCGCGCGCGGCCGATCCGGAACTCGAAGCCGAGATGCTCCGCCGTCTCATGGTCAGTCTGGGTGCGGAGGAGGCTTACGCACAGAGCGAGGCGGGCACCGCACCTCAGGCCGAACGTGCGCGCATCCAGAAGATCGCCAATGGCGCCACCGCACTCGAGATCGATGATCCTTTCGATCGGGCATGGCGGCGCGTCGGCCTGGCGCTCGACCGCATCAACTTTACTGTTGAAGATCGCAACCGCGCCGAAGGCGTGTACTTCGTTCGCTATATCGATCCCGAAGTCGACAGTGCCAGCGGAAAGGACGAGGGCGTTCTTTCCAAGCTCGCCTTCTGGCGCAGCAAGGAAAAACCGCAGGCCGGCAGTACCTATCGCATCAAGGTCGAAGGTGAGGGCGAGCGCTCAACGGTCCGCGTGCAGACCAACGAGGGCGCGCCGGACAATTCGTCAACTGCAACGCAAATCGTCTCGCTGTTGCACGATCAACTGAAATAACGGTGATCCGTTTCGCCTCGCTGGGCAGCGGCAGCAAGGGTAACTCCTTGCTGGTCCAGTCGGGGCGTACGCGCCTGTTGATCGACTGTGGCTTCGCGCCGCGCGAGCTTGCACGGCGCCTCGCCCGTCTGGGTGTGGTGCCGGAACAGCTCGATGCTGTGCTCGTCACCCACGAGCACAGCGATCATGTCGCCGGCCTGGCCGCGCTGACACGTCGAGTTGCCTGTCCGGTCTATCTCACTCGCGGCACGCATCGGGCGCTGGCGCGCCGTCAAACGCTCGATTCCTGCCCTGTGGTCGAATTGGCGTGCGCTGAATCCTTCGCGGTCGGCGATCTATCCGTGTTCCCCTTCGCCGTCCCGCATGATGCCGCCGAGCCCGTGCAGTATGTGCTCACCGATGGTGCGTCACGCCTTGGTGTGCTCACTGATTGCGGCCGGGTGACCCGCGACATGCTTGCCGCGCTTCAAAACTGCGAAGGACTGGTGATCGAATTCAACCACGATCTGACGATGCTCGCGCGCGGGCCCTATCCCGCGTTTCTCAAGGCGCGTATCGCCGGCCCGCGGGGACATCTGGATAACGCCAGCGCGGCGCATTTGCTCGCGAGCGTCGTGCATTCACGCGTTCAGCACGTCGTCGGCGCCCATCTGAGCGAGAAAAACAACTCGCGGGCGATCGTCAAGGCGGCAATGGCGTGCGCGCTTGGCGCGCCACCCGACGACATGCACGTCGCCACACAGGACACCGGTTTCGGCTGGCGAGAACTCGGCGGACCAACATGAAAAAGGCCGGCGAACCGCCGGCCTTTTTCATTTGAAGCGTGTTGCTTACTGCTTGACAGCATCCGCTGCGTCGCCAGCAGCCTCTTTGGCGGAGTCGACTGCATTACCCGCGGCGTCCTTGGCGTCAGAGGCAGCGTCGCTTGCTGCGTCGGCGGCGTTCGAGGCGCCATCCTTGGCTGCATCTACAGCGTCGCCAGCGGCTTCCTTGGCGGAATCCATGGCATCACCGGCTGCATCCTTGGCGTCGCCAGCGGCATCCTTTGCGGCCTCACCCGTTTCTGAAGCGGCTTGCCCTGCTGCGTCGGCAGCGCCGGCGGCAGAGTCTTTGGCCTCAGCAGCGGCGTCCTGGGCGGATTGGGCGGCGTCGGTGGCGGGTGCAGTGTCATCCTTCGGGCCACATGCGGAAACGGCCAACGCGAGGAGTGCTGCGACGAGGAGCGACTTTTTCATGATGTGGTACCTCTCAAGCAATATAGGGATTCTTTCTCGATGCGTATGCTTGCATCCGGCGCAAATACTAGCATGTAGCGTTGCTATAGCTTCTGCTTATGTTGCATTGCCGCAACAGCGTGCAAAGACCTACAAGCCAAGAACCGCGCCAATGTTGGCGTCTGACGCGGCTTCCCAAATTGTTTCAAATTGTGCGGTCTGACGGTTTGCGCGCCCGGGTGCATCGGTCATTAACACCCCGCGTGGCAAGGTGTGCTGCGGGCGCGTCAGCATCTCGCGGCCGTCGGCAAGAATGATTGCGGATTCCATCGCCTCGCGATCGCGTTCGGCCGCCACACGCACCTGTGCGACATGCGCGTAGTCGACCAGCAACCTGCGTGTGCGCGGCATGCGGTGGCACAATGCGTCGCCGGTTTGCAGCACCATGCGCAGGCCGCCGTGACGCAGCCGCATGACGCACGCCTTGAAGCACGCGTGCATTTCAAGCGATTCGAGTTCGAGCGCCGATAAATCCGCATCCTGAATCCATAGAGTGCTTTGCGCGGTATCGAGCAGTGCGCGTGCACTCGTGCGGTAATCTGCCCAGGAGTTGAAAATGTGTTCTTCCATGTCAGTCCTTACGCGCTGTTCGCGTGGATAAAGCCATCCAGATACCACTGATATAGCACGCGGCGCGCGTTGTTGCCGGCTGCGTCGAGTGACGCGCCCTCGATGCGGCGCGCGCCGGCCAGGGACGCGATCACGGCGTGGTCGGTGGCATCGAAATCATAGCGCTCGCCGTTGAGATAGAACGCATCGCGCTCGAACAACAGAATGCTGCGCCGGTCGAGTTGCACGCCGGATGTGCCGACGCGCCGCTGGAACGCGCGCTCACCAAGCGGCGCCGGTGGAGGATCGAAAAACACGTTGGATTTTGGCTCGGTGAGATAGCAGCCAAGGAAATCCGCCACGTCGCCACGCTGCCAGCGAATCTGCGCCAGCGAGGCCTGCACCTGATCGACCATGTCGGCGCAAATCGCGGCGCTGTTGGTTTGTGCCCGCAGTCCGGGGTCGCAATAGCGGCCCGTGAGGCTGACGCGTTCCTGCAGATAGCCGAGAAATTCGTCCGCCAGTTCCTGCGCGCTGGGGGCACGAAAACCGATCGAATACGTCATGCAGTCGCCCAGCGCGACACCATCGTGCGCCCAG
>CBDTZF010000127.1:0-7157 GCA_965364825.1 uncultured Rhodocyclaceae bacterium
GGCGAGGGGAGGATAAAAGCCCCTCTCCCGCCGGGAGAGGGGTTGGGGTGAGGGCGCGTGCCGGCGATGCAATTGGGACGCGTGAGCGGACATTCGTGCGGTGACACTGCGGATCGCCCGCCACGCAGCGCTCAGGGCACGAGTCTATGCTCGAGCACGTAGCGCGTGACGTCGGCGTTCGATTTCATGCCGAGCTTTTCGAGGATGCGCGCGCGGTAGGTGCTGATGGTCTTCACGCTGAGGTGCAGCTTCTCCCCGATGTGGGTGAGCGACACGCCGCAGCTCAACATCAGCATGACTTCCATTTCACGATCCGAGAGGGTTTCGTGCGGTAATTTCTTGGACTCGCAGCCGGTGCCGGCAAGCAGTTTTTCGGCCAGCTCGGGGCTGAGAAAGCGCGAGCCGGCGGCCACGGTGCGCAACGCGGCGAGGATCTGGCCCGGCGGGCTGTCCTTGTTCAGATAGCCGGAGGCGCCGGCGCGCAGCGCCTCCAGCGCGAATTCGTCTTCCGAGAACATGCTGAAGATCACCACCGGCAGATCCGGCTGCCGGCGCTTGACCTGCTTGAGCACTTCCAGGCCGTTGAGGTCCGGCAGGTTGATATCGAGCAGCAGCAGATCGCAGCCCTCGTTGTCGATTCGGGCGAGCACATCGGCGCCGGTCGAGGCCTCGGCGGCGATTGTCATGTCGTCGGTGGAGGCGAGAAACTGCCGCAGTCCGCTGCGCACCACGGCGTGATCGTCGACGATGAATACCTTGATCACACTGCGGCTGTCCTTTGTGCCGGGTGCATCGCGTCACTGCCGGTCGGCACGCGCAGCGTCAGCCGGGTGCCGTTGCCCAGCGCCCGGCGGCCGAGCGTCAAGGTGCCGCCCACATGCTGGGCGCGCTCGCGCATGCCGATGATGCCGAAGGCGCCCGGCCGCTGCACCGCAGCCTCGCCGATGCCATTCCCGTTGTCCACGATGCGCACGATCAGCGTGCCCCGATAGCAGCGCACGCTGATGACCACGCGGCTGGCCCCTGCGTGTTTGGCGACATTGGTCAATGCCTCCTGAATGATGCGAAAGACGGCGATTGTTGTCGCATTCGACAGATCAAAATGGTCTTTCGCCAGACGCAGCGTGGTGGCGATGCCGGTGGTGAGGGCGTACTGGGCGACATGCGATCTGACGGTCGCCGCCAGTCCGAGCGTATCGAGCGTTGGCGGCCGCAGGCTGCCGGAGATACGCCGCGTCACCTGCAAGGCGGTATCGACCTGCTGCAGCAGTGCGCCGAAGGTCTCCTTTGTCTCACGCTGCGCCGGCCGTTCGGCGAGCGTGGCGAGGCCGAGTTTGAGCATCGTCAGACTGGCGCCAAGTTCGTCGTGCAACTCGCGTGCGATGGCGGCATTCTTGGCCTCGCTCATGGCGTCCACATGGCGGCCCAGTTGCTTGATGCGTTCCGCCGAGCGCCGCTGTTCGAGCTCCGACAGCTTACGCTCGGTGATTTCCCTGTGGCGGATCACCAGCCGCGTCGGGCCGCTGCCGGCAAAGCGCGTGATGAACATTTCGAACCAGTGCGATCCCGCTTCGGAAGCGCATTCGTATTCGAAGCTGAACGCCATACGCCGGCCCGTCAAGATGTCCGCCACCGCTTGTTTGACGCGATCTTTCGCCCCCGACGTCCAGCAGGCCATGCCGTAAGGCAGCGAGTCGCCGTCTTCGGCCGGCGCAGCGTGCGAGCAGTCAATTTCGCTGGCTTCGAACTCCCGCCACGCCCGGTTGGTGGCAATGATCTCGCCCGCTTCGTCGAGCACGCACAGTCGCGTGTCGAGCGAGTCGATGGTTTCACGCGCAAAGCGCTCGGCGTCGGCCAGGTCGCGGGCGCGTCTTTCGGATTCCGCGGTGCGCGTCGCGACCTGTGTTTCGAGGGCTTCTTTGAGCATGGCTTGCCGCTGCGCCGTTTCCTTGTAGGCGGTGATGTCCGTCAGCGTGCCGACAAACCGTGTCACCCGGCCATTGGCATCACGCAGGATCTGCGCGCGGTCGAGCACATGGCACCAGCTGCCGTCGTGGCAGCGCATGCGGTATTCGACGCCGAAGCGAAGGCGCCCCCGCTTGATCGCGTCGGTCAGCACCGGACGGATACGGCGCAGATCGTCGGCATGAACGCACTGGTGCCACCACCGCCGGTCGGGGATCATCCCCCTGTCTTTGAACTTGCAGCCTTCGGAAAGCGTGCTGTGCCAGTAGAGCGAACCAGTGTCACGATTCCAGTCGTAAAGCCCGCCGGGAATGGCCTCGACGGCAAGCCGCAGACGCATCGCGGTTTCGTTCAGCGCCGCCAGTTGGCGCGATTCCGAGATGTCGGTGAGCGTGATGCGCAGCGCAAATGAACCCTGCCCCGACGGCACGTTGGGACCCTGCTCGGACGGCAAGGCGGTGCCGTTGAGCCGCACCGGGAGCAGTTCATCGTCCGGCCGCTGCATGCACACTTCGCAGGCATGTTCGGCGGGCGCTGTGCACAGCTTGCGCAGGAACACATGACAGCGGTCGCGGTCGGCATTCTGGACGAACTCGACCAGCCGATGCCCCAGCAGTTGCACGCGCTCGACGCCAAGCATGCGTGTCGCGGTGAGATTGATTTCGTCGATGATGCCGTTGCGGCTCAGCGTGAGGTAGCCCACCGGGGCGAACTCGAACAGGTGAACGTAGCGATCGCGGGCGTCTTCCAGCGCCAACTGGCTGCTGCGCAAGGCCTCGTTCTGCATTCCCAGTTCGATCTGGTGTACCCGCAGTTCATGCAACAGGGCGGCCGTCGTGTCTCCATCCAGGGCCGGCCCCGAGCATGCGTCGGCATTTTTGCGCAAGGCAATGGCGGTCGCTTCGTCGGTCGTGGTCTTTGTCGTCATGCGCTGTGTCCCCTCGAACGGCGGGCTGTCTGGTGTTTACCGTGCGACGCCGGGCGGGTTTCAACCCGCCATTGCTCGCCTCAAAACGGCGCGGCCCGATAGATCCGGCCCTGCAGCGTCGTCGCATCGTGTTCTTTCACACATTAATACACCGGATCGGTCAGGTCGGCTGTCAGAAAGTTCTGACGCAGGTCGCGGCGTTTTCCGACACATGTCGCGAGCCTATCCGACAGACGCCGCGTCCGGTTACGTGAATAATGTCACACAAATAAACATAATTCCATTCGAAGGGGGCGGTGACGCCCCTCAGCGAATCGGAACACAGCACCAGGACGGAGTACAGATCATGCAATTCAGCGATGGACGGATCATCAGAATGTGGAAGGCGGTCGATTGCCGGCAGGAATCGGCCGAGCAGGAGATTGCGGCGGACGGTGTGCCGGCCGGTTTCTATTTTGCCATGCCGTGGGTGGGCAAGCGCAAGCGTCGCAAATCGACCGCCGTGCGTTCAGTGAAAATGTATGGCCCGTTCGCCGCCTCGCATATTGCGCGAATCGTCGAAATCACTGCCCGCGAGTTCGGTCTGTTGCCCGTCCTGGAGTCCGTTGACGCCGCGCGTCCGCAGGCTGTCCACGATCATCTGAGGGTATTGCCGGAGACATCCGAGGCGCGAGAACCCGCGCGCGAGGCACTCGTCCTGCCGCTGACCGCCCGGGGCTGACGCGCATCGCACTCGCGTTTCCCGAAACCACTTCTTTTTTTTGACGTTTCGACGTCGCCCACCATGCGCGCCAGCCACGAGCCACGCGCGTTTGTTCCCGAGGTATCAAAATGAAAGCCATCAACTATATGCAGAATGCTTCCGAAGTTGCCACCAGCAACAGTGAGGCGATCAAGTCGATTTACGAAGTCTCACTCAAGGCGGCACAACAGTACACCGAACTCAACGCCGGGCTGATCCAGTCCTTTGTCGACAACATGCAAAAGCTTGGCCAGAGCAGCGACGCAGACGCGCGCATGAAGACGCAGGCGCAACTGTTCGAGCGCGGCGGCGACTATTTCCGCGACTTGACCGATGTGTTCTCCAACACCGTGCCCGAGATCGCCCGTCTCAATGCACAGCGCATGAACACGGTGATGGAGCTGATGGCCGAGCAGGCGCAGCAGCAAGCGTCGGCGAAGGCAAAAAGCGATGGCATGGCAAACCTCAACGAGTTGATGAGATCGAACATCTTCAACCCCGTTGCCGCCTATGAAAACATGTTCAAAATGACGCGTGAGATGTTTGATTCGAGCCTCAAAGCGGTTGGCCAGGCGCCGGCTGCCAAGGCCGTGGCACGCGCCGAAAGCGAAGCAAAGAAAGCCGCGTAACCGTCCCGTGGCTTGTACGTAAGGCCCCGTAGCGGGACGCCGGAAAAGTGCCGGCGTCCCGCACGCGCACCAGCCTCACAGAGCGACGAGTGAATGACACATTTACGCGATCTCTCCCTCACCCAGCGCCTGCTGCTCATGGTGCTTTTGCCGCTGGTGGTGCTGTCGCTGGCGACCAGCGCGCTCTATCTCACTTACGGTAATCAACCACTCGAACTGGCCACGCGTGAGCGCGGGCTGGCGATCGCCGGCTTTTTCGCGCCCGCCGCGGAATACGCCGTGATGTCGGGCAACGACGAAGCGCTCGGTCCGCTCATGACATCGGCGATGGCGCAGGATGGCGTCGCCGCGGTGGCAGTGTTTGGCGCGGACAACGCACCGCTGGCCCGGCGTGGCGATCTACAGGTGCTCGATCTCGCGTGGTTGCACAGAACCACACTCGCGCGAATGAAATCGGCACGGCCGGGACGTCTCGCCTTTGCCGCGCCCGTGCGGCCGACGCCGATTGCCGTGGACGAAGCGCTTCAGGTGGCCTCATCGAAGCCCGTATCTGGAATGGTGGCGGACGCCCCCCAATCCCCCGTGGGCTGGGTCTACATCGAACTCGACACCCGGCCGCTCGAAGCCGCGCAACGCAATGTGGTGCTGACGGCTGTACTGCTCTGCGTCGGTGTGTTGGCGCTCGCAGCAATTCCGGCGGTGCGCCTGGCGCATCGCCTCGACGATCCGGTCGCGCGGCTGGCCGAGGCGGTCAGCCGGATCGCTGCCGGACAGCCCGACGCTATCGTGCCGCGCAGCGATGCGGGGCGCGAGATGCAGCGCCTGGAGCAAGGCATCAACACCTTGTCGGCGTCGATCGCCAACGCGCATCGACAAATGAACGAGGAGGTTGGCCGAGCCACCGCGGAACTGGAGTACCTCGCCCTGCACGACCCGCTCACCGGCCTGCTCAATCGTCGTGCCTTCGAGTGTGCGCTCGACGAGTCGGTCGCAGCCTCGCGCCGCAGCGCCGACCAGGGGACCTTGTGCTTTGTCGACCTTGACCATTTCAAGGAAGTGAACGACGCCTGTGGCCACGCCGCCGGCGACACCGTGCTCAAGGAGGTGGCGGCGCTGTTCGGCGCACGCATGCGTGCCGAAGACCGGGTGTACCGGATCGGCGGCGACGAGTTCGCGATCATCCTCAACGGCTGTACGCCGCAAGACGCACGGCGCATTGCCGAAACGCTGTGCAGCGCGATTGCCGGCTTGCGCTTCGCGGGGGGCGGGCGACAGTTCAGGATTGGTGCGAGTATCGGCATGGCACGCATCGAAGACCCCTCGATTACCGCCGCAACGCTCCTGCAGGGCGCAGATGCGGCGTGCTACGTCGCCAAGCGCCGCGGGCGTAGCCAGGTGGTGGAATACGAGCTGGCGGTTGCCGTCAGGCAACAGAATGTCGCGTGAGCGTGAGGTGCCGAGATGGATTCCCGCTTTCGCCGGAATGACGCGGTCGAGCGTAGGACGTAGGGTGTCAATAAGCGAAGCGCATTGCACCAAGCAATGTTCGAGGCGGTGTAATGCCCGTGAGTTTCGCACCCAACATGGCCGGGTTGGTTTTCGTAGGGTGTCAATAAGCGAAGCGCATTGCACCGATCCACGGTTGAATGGTGCAATGCGCTTCGCTTATTGACACCCTACATTTTGACACCCTACATTTCGTCGCCCCAATTGGCGGGGTACACCCCGGCTGCGACGAGCCGGTGAAACGTCGAATGTGACCAGTCGCGGACGTGTCGCGTGTGGCCGTGCTTCACTGGATTGAAATGCTGGTAATCCATATGGCGGCGGTAGTCGTCTCCATCGCGGATGTGATGCTCCCAGAAGCGTCGCTGCCAGATGCCGCGTTCGCCACGTTTCGCGCGCGAGTCCGAGCGATGCTCGTCCCGCGGCAGCGCCTTCGAAAAACCCATCTTGATCAGCCGCCAGCGCGTCGCAAAGTCGCAATGGTCGGGCGGCAGCTCGATCACGCAATGCATGTGGTCGGGCAATACCACCCAGCCATGAATGATGAACGGATGGTTTGCGCGCACGTTTCGAATCGCGACGCGCAGCGTATCGATGTGGCGAATAAGCAGATCGCTTTGACGGTCCTGCAAATTGACGGTGAAGAAATACGTGCCGCCGGGATGCCAATCGCGTCGATATTTGGACATGACAGGAGTATCGGATTTGCCGACGACCAACACACGGCCCGATCACGCAGGTAAAGCGTTTTGGGCATGGACGTAGGGTGTCAATAAGCGCAGCGCATTGCACCATTCAACGTTCAAGGCGGTGCAATGCTCGCGAGTTTTACACCCAACGATCGCCGGGTTGGTTTTCGTAGGGTGTCAATAGGCGCAGCCGTATTGCACCATTCAACCGTGGATCGGTGCAATGCGCTGCGCTTATTGACACCCTACATTTTGAGACCCTACATGTCGATCGCGAGCAGGATCAGCGGGGTGGCATCCTTTTCGGCGATGATGCGCCGGCCGGAAAGGTGCAGCTCGCGCTGGCCGATGCCGCGAAAATTGGCGCTCACGGTGTAGTCATCGAAGGCGTTGTCTTGCGGCAGCACCTTTTCGAGCAGATCGCGCAGTGCCGGGATGTCGAACTGATTGTTGCCCAGCGCATAGACCCGGCTTCCCAGCGTGTCCTCGGCAGTGACGCCGAATTCGGTATAGAAGGCGCGGCCGGCCGACACCACGTTGAGGTCGCCATCGAGCACCAGCATGGGTTGGCGCACGGTGTCCACGATCGATTCGGCGAGCTGCCGCGCGGCCTTTTCGAGCGCCTCACGCAGGCGCCCCTCGGTCTCGCGCGCGTCAGCAGCAAGCCGCGCGGTGATGTCGGTGAAGGTCAGCACGAC
>CBDTZF010000128.1:0-7091 GCA_965364825.1 uncultured Rhodocyclaceae bacterium
TCCCTCATGGCACCCCGCATTCCGCCACCGCCAAAGATTCGCCCGCTCAAAGCAGCTTCCCGCGGTCCGGGCCTGTCGCTCGGCGGCTCGGCCGTGCTGCCGGTGGCGCTTGGCATCTCCTTCGTCGTTCATGCCGTCGTGCTCGCTGTGCAGTTCCGCTTTCCCGACATCGAAAAATCGCTCAAGAAAGACAGCGGGCTGGAAGTCGTGCTGGTCAACGCGCGGCATGCACGCGCCCCCGACAAACCCGAGGCGCTGGCGCAGGCCAACCTTGACGGTGGCGGCAACACCGATAGCAAGGTCACCGCCAGCACACCGCTGCCGCCAAGCCCGAAAAAGCAGACCGGCGATCAACTCGTCGAGGCCCAGAAACGTGTCGATCAACTCGAAGCGGCGCAGCGCAAACTGCTCGCCGAGACGCAGAACCGCATGGCCCAAACGGCGAAGAAAAGCAGCGACACCCCGGCGCCCGCACCCCGCGAGGTTTCCGGCACCGATCTGGCCGACAGCGCCGCTGCAATCGCGCGCATGGAAGCGAAGATCGACAAGCAACTCAACGAATACGCGCGCCGCCCACGCAAGAAATTCATCGGCGCGCGCACCCAGGAATATCGCTTTGCGCGCTACGTCGAAGACTGGCGCCACAAAATCGAGCGCGTCGGCACCCTCAACTACCCGGCCTCGGCGCGCGGCAAGCTCTACGGCAGCATGCTCATGTCGGTGGTCATACGCGCCGACGGCACCGTCGACCGCATCCACATTCACCGCTCCTCGGGCCACAAAGTGCTCGACGAGGCAGCGCAACGCATCGTCGAACTGGCCGCACCCTTCGCCGCCTTTCCGCCCGACATCCGGCGCGACACCGACATTCTTGAAATCACGCGCACGTGGACCTTCACCAACGCCGACGCGGTGCGTACGGAGTAGCGTCGTAGGGTGTCAATAGGCGTCAGCCGTATTGCACCGTGCAACGGGTGAATGGTGCAATACGCGCAGCTTTTGCACCCTACCTTCTCCCCAACCTACCCGCTTCACGCCGGTAGAATGACGCTTTCGTTTTACGCAAGGCGCGCCGCATGGACCGCTACGCCGTCATTGGCAACCCGATCGCGCACAGCAAGTCGCCCGTCATTCACCGCGCCTTTGCGCAGCAGACCGGCCAGCATCTGAGCTACGAGGCCATCCTCGGTCCCGAAGAGGGGTTTGCCGACACGGTGCGCGCCTTTGCCGCCAGCAGCGGACGCGGCATGAACGTCACCGTTCCGTTCAAACTCGACGCCTTCGCTCTGGCCGATCATCTGTCGCCGCGCGCGCAGGCGGCAGGCGCGGTCAATACGCTGTCCTTTCGTCTCGACGGCATCCACGGAGACAACACCGACGGCGTCGGCCTGATCCGCGATCTCGAAGTCAATCTGCACTGCCCGCTGGCGGGTAAACGCGTCTTGCTGCTCGGCGCCGGCGGCGCGGCGCGCGGCGTGATGCAGCCGCTGCTCGCGGCGCAGCCGGCGCAGGTCACGATCGCCAATCGCACCGCCGCACGCGCGCAGGCGCTGGCCGAACGTTTCGCCAGCGGCACGGACGCGGGGAAAGTGGAAGGCGGCAGTTTCGACCGCCTCGCCGGCCAAGCCTTCGACGTGATCATCAACGCCACCTCGGCAAGCCTCGCCAACGACGTCCCGCCCCTGCCCGCCGGCGTGTACGCCAGCGGCGCGCTGGCCTACGACATGATGTACGCCGCCACCCCGACCGCCTTCCTGCAGGCCGCCACCGCGTCCGGCGCCGCGCACACTGCGGACGGCCTCGGCATGCTGGTCGAGCAGGCGGCCGAAAGTTTCCTCATCTGGCGCGGCGTACGGCCAGCCAGCGCGCCCGTGCTCACGCAATTGCGTGCCATGCTGGCGGAAGCGTGAAAGCCTTTGGCCGCCTGGTCGGCCGCGCCCTCCTCTTGCTGCTCGCCGTGTTCGTGCTCTACGAATGCTGGATTTTTGCGCATGTGTTGTGGTGGACGCGCGCCAACCCCGACACCACGCGTTTCATGTCCGAGCAACTTGCCACGCTGCGCGAGAAGAGACCCGACCTCAAGCTCAAGCACCAGTGGGTGCCATACGACCGCATTTCCCGCCACCTCAAGCAGGCGGTGGTGGCGGCCGAGGATGATCGCTTTGTTGACCACACCGGTTTCGACTGGGAGGGCATCCAGCGCGCGATCGAAAAGAACCAGCGCAAGGGCCGCGCGGTGGCGGGCGGTTCGACGATTACGCAGCAACTGGCGAAGAACCTGTTTCTGAGCCCGACACGAAGCTATCTGCGCAAACTGCAGGAGGCCTTCGTGACACTGATGATCGAAGTCACCTGGCCGAAGGAGCGCATCCTCGAGGTCTATCTGAACGTGGTCGAATGGGGCGCGGGCGTTTACGGCGCCGAAGCGGCGGCGCGCCACTACTACGGCGTTTCCGCTGCCGGGCTGAGCCCGTATCAGGCCGCCCGGCTGGCCGTCATGTTGCCCAACCCGCGCCGCTACGAACGCCAGTTCGGGCCGCGACTGGCCGCCCACGCGGCCCGAATTCGTTCTCGCATGCATCGCTCCGTGGTGCCCTGAGCGCGCATCGCGTCACCCCGCCAAAGCTCGTACAATGGCGCCCACAGCGGCGTTCAGCCGCCCTGGGCGACCATGGCCGACAACGAAGAAATCAAGCCCCGCGAAAATATCCAGGCGCACCTCAAGGAGGTGCGGGACCTGTTGGAGCGGCGTGCCTTGGCCGAGGAGGCGCACGAAGACGCGCACGAGGACGGGGAGGCCGGCGCACCCGATGATGCCGAGCAAGTCGCGGAACTGACGCAAAAACTCGACGCGCTGCATCCGGCCGACATCGCCTACATCCTCGAAGCCCTGCCGCTCGACGAACGTCTGTTCGTGTGGGAGCTGGTGCGCGCCGAGCGCGACGGCGAAATCCTGCTTGAAGTCTCCGACGCGGTGCGCGAATCGCTGATCGAGACGATGGCGCACCACGAACTGACCGCAGCCGCGGCGCAGCTCGACGCCGACGAACTGGCCGACCTCGCCCCCGATCTGCCCGACGCGGTGATGGAGGACGTATACCTCGCGCTCGACATGGAAGAGCGCGCGCAACTGCGCTCCGCCATGTCCTACCCGGAAGATGCGGTCGGCGCGTTGATGGACTTCGAGCTGGTGAGCATGCGCCCCGATGTCACGCTTGAAGTGGTGCTGCGCTATCTGCGCCGTTTCGATGAGCTGCCCGACCACACCGACCAGCTTTTCGTGGTCGACCGCAACGAGGTGCTGCTTGGCGTGCTGCCGCTGGGCAAGGTGCTGGTGACCGACCCGGAAACGCTCGTTGCCGACATCATGGTGCACGACCCGCTGACCTTGCGCGCCGACGACAAGGCCGAGGATGCGGCGGCGGCCTTCGAACGCTACGATCTGGTGTCCGCGCCGGTGGTGACCGAAGACAACCGTCTGATGGGCCGCGTTACCGTCGCCGACGTGGTCGATTTCATTCGCGAGGAAGCGGAAGCGGACCTGCTCAATCAGGCCGGCCTGCGTGAAGAGGAAGACATCTTCGCGCCGGTGCTCGATTCGGTGCGCAACCGCTGGTTGTGGCTGATGGTCAACCTGATCACAGCCTTCATCGCCTCGCGCGTCATCGGCGCGTTCGAAGGTTCGATCGCCAAACTCGTCGCGCTCGCCACGCTGATGCCCATCGTCGCCGGCATTGGCGGCAACTCTGGCAACCAGACGATCACCATGATCGTGCGCGCGATGGCTGTCGGAAGCGTCAGCCGTGATGGCGGGAAACAGTTGTTGCGCAAGGAAATGGGCGTTGCCCTGATCAACGGCCTGGTGTGGGGCAGTCTGCTCGGCGTGGCCGCGTGGCTGCTTTACGACAGCCCTGACCTGGGTGCCGTGATGGCCGCGGCGATGACCCTCAATCTGCTGCTCGCCGCATTCATGGGGGTGATGATTCCGATGACCATGCAGCGCCTCGGCCGCGACCCGGCACTGGGCGCCAGCGTCATGATTACCGCCTGCACCGACTCGGGCGGATTCTTCATCTTTCTCGGCCTCGCGACGATTTTCCTGGTCTGACGCCCGGCCGCGCACGGCTCATACGCCAAACGGTTCCATGCCTTCGATCCGACCAGGCATCGGGCGATGCACTCGAACCGCCCGCCGTGCTTGCATCGATGTGGAAATGACCCATGTCAAAGTCGAGCACTCTTTTGCGTGACATTATGCCGCATGCTGAATCGGCGAATAGCCGCCAGAATCGTACTGTCACCCCCTGAATCTGCGGTCGTGCAAGGCGCACCGCAAGCCCGTGGCATCGGTGAAATTGGGTAGCGGCCAAGCGCTTCCGGTGGTGAGCACATTCGGCAGATTTGAATAACCGCCAGCGTAAGTTGCGGCGCCACCGAGGGCAGCATCATGAAAGCAGACGTCATTTTTTCATGGCGTGTCGTGCGGTGGATGACCGCCGCACTACTTGTGTTCGCGCTGGTTGTTCCGGCGCACGCGATAGAGATAGACGTCGCACGCGTAGACCTCGCGCGCGTTCAGGCCGGCTTCCCCAACGCCGACCGCGTGGTCGCCACCGAGGGCAGCGAACTTCCCATCTCCACCGTGATGGCCGGTGACAAACCCCTCGGTTACGTCTTCGAAACCATTGATATCGCACCGATTCCGGCTTATTCGGGCAAGCCGGTCAATCTGCTGGTGGGGATTGACCTCGAAGCCAACATCCGGCTGGCTGACGTGCTGTCGCATCACGAACCGATCATGCTGGTCGGCATCCCCGAGAAAAAGCTCGACGACTTCGCCAACGCGCATGTGCCCTACTCGGTCAATGAGCGACTCAAGGTTGGCGACAAGCTCGATGCCATTTCGGGCGCGACGGTGACCGTCATCGTGGTCAGCGAGACCATCATGCGCGCCGCGCGCAAGGTGGCAGCCGATCGGGGGATGATTCCCGATCCGTCGGCGACGCCTCCGGCCACCGTGAAAATGGATGTCTACGCGCCGGCGGACTGGAAATTCCTCACCGGCAACGGCACCATCCGCCGCCTGACGCTGACTCACGGCCAGGTCGACGCGGCCTTCGCTGGCACGCCGGCCGAAGACTATCTGCACACCGCAGAACCGCCTGAAAAAACGTTCATTGATCTGTACTACACCTATCTGAACGCACCCACTTCGGGCCGCAACCTGCTCGGTGACGACGCTTACGAAAAGCTCATGGCCCGACTCAAACCGGGCGAGCATGCGATTGCGGTGATGGCGCGCGGCGATTACTCGTTCAAGGGCTCGGGCTATGTGCGCGGCGGCATCTTCGACCGCATCGAACTGATCCAGGGCAACACCACGGTTTCGTTCCATGACAAAGACCATATTCGCGTGGGCACCCTACCGATCGCCGGCATACCGAATCTCGCGGAGCGCGACATCTTCATCGTGCGCGAGGCGGCGAACTTCGACCCCGGCAAACCGTGGCAAATCGACCTGCTGGTGCACCGCGCCTCGGGACCGCTGACCTCGGAATTTACGCGCTTCAGCGGCGACTACATCATCCCCGAGTCCTACGTAGACCGCCCTGCGCCGCCTGTCGAGGAACCGATGTGGGTGCAAGTGTGGCGTGACAAGGCGGTGCAGATCGCGGTGCTCGGCGCGGGCCTGCTGTTGCTCACCGGCATCATGCTGTTCCAGGATGTGCTGGTGCGCTATCCGCGCATCCTCAACCCGCTACGCATCGGCTTTCTCATCTACACGGTGGTGTTCATCGGCTGGTATGCGCTGGCGCAGTTGTCGGTGGTCAACGTGCTGACCTTCACCAGCTCGCTCATTTCGGGCTTCACTTGGGGCTCGTTCCTGATTGATCCGCTGATGTTCATCTTGTGGACCTTCGTCGCGCTCAGTCTGCTGCTGTGGGGCCGCGGTGTGTTCTGCGGCTGGCTATGTCCGTTTGGCGCGCTGCAGGACCTTGTCAACAAGGCGGCACGCAAGCTGCGTGTCAAGCAGATCGAGGTGCCGTTCGGGGTGCACGAACGGCTGTGGGCGATCAAGTACATCATTTTGCTGGGGCTGTTCGCGGTCTCGTTGCAGTCGCTCGGGACGGCCGAGCGCTACGCGGAAGTGGAGCCCTTCAAGACGGCGATCACGATGCGTTTCCAGCGTGAATGGGCCTTCGTATTATATGCCGTGGCGCTGGTCGCCATTTCGGCCTTCAACCACAAGTTCTACTGCCGCTATGTGTGTCCGCTCGGCGCCGGCCTGGCAATCCCGGCGCGTCTGCGCTTGTTCGACTGGCTCAAACGCCACCGCGGCAGTTGCGGCACGCCGTGTCCGATCTGCGCGGATGAGTGCGAGGTTCGCGCGATTCACCCGGACGGCAACATCAATGCCAACGAATGCCATTACTGCCTGGATTGCCAGGTGACTTACTGGAACGATAAGCGCTGCCCGCCGATGATCAAGCGTCGCCAGCGCTCCGAAAAGAAGGCCCGGATTCAGGGCCATTCCGCCGCTCGATCGCTCGACCCGGCTGCCCCGGAGACGGGCGGCAAATCGCTGCAACGCATTATCCCCATCCATCAGGAGGAGTGACCCATGAGTAACGACAACAAGAGCACACCGAAAGACGTCGGTCGCCGGCACTTTCTGCGCAATAGCGCTGCCACGGGCGTGGCCGGTGCAAGCCTGGCAGGCGGTTTAGGCGCTGCCGGCATCATGGCCGCCCGCCGTGCCGAAGCCGCGGAAGGCAAGGGAGTCGAAGTCGCGCCGGGCGAACTGGACGAATATTACGGCTTCTGGAGCGGCGGCCAGTCCGGTGAAGTGCGCGTGATGGGCATCCCCTCGATGCGCGAGTTGATGCGCATTCCGGTATTCAACGTCGACGGCGCGAACGGCTGGGGTATCACCAACGAATCGAAACGCATCCTGGGCGACTCCGCCAAGTTTCTCGGTGGCGACTGTCACCACCCGCACATCTCGATGACCGACGGCAGCTACGACGGCAAGTATCTGTTTATCAATGACAAGGCGAACACCCGTGTCGCGCGCATACGTCTCGACATCA
>CBDTZF010000129.1:0-7081 GCA_965364825.1 uncultured Rhodocyclaceae bacterium
CTGCAAGTGTCGCTGGCCGATGCGCAGTTCGAAGTGGCGCGTCAGGATCTGATCGTGCGCGTTTCGGACGCCTATTTTGCGGTGCTCAACGCACAGGAGGTCTTATCCTCGCTGCGCAGCTTGCATGAGGCCAACGGCCAGCAGCTCGAACTGGCAAAAAAGAGTTTCGAGGTCGGCACGGTCACCGTGACCGATGTGCACGAGGCGCAGTCGCGCTTTGACCTCACCTCGGCGCAGGTGATCGCCGCAACCAGCGCACTCGAAATCGCGCAGCACAATCTTGCCCGCATCATCGGCCACACGCTCGATGGCGTGCAGGGCTTGCGCGAGGGCGCCAGCCTGGCGCGCCCGCAACCGGACGACATCGACCAGTGGGTGAATGCCGCCACGCGCTTCAGCTATGGCGTGCAATCCCAGGAGATCTCCAGCCGTATCGCCGACCGCGAAGTGTCGCGCAATCGCGCCGGGCACTTGCCAACGGTCGACGTGGTGGCGCAGTACGCCGAGTCCAACGCCGGTGCCAACAGCTTTGGCAGCGGAAGATCCGAAAATACAGTGCGTACGATTGGACTTGAACTTCAGGTGCCGATCTATCAAGGCGGGCTGGTGACATCCCGCACGCGTGAGGCAGCAGCGCTGCTCACCAAGGCCGAGGCCAATCTGGACGACGCTCGCCGAAGGGCCGCGCTGGACGCGCGCGAATCGTATCTGGGCGTGGTCAACGGCCTCGCGCAGGTCAAGGCGTTGGAAGCGGCGCGCGTGTCGTCGCAATCCGCGCTCGACGCCAACAAACTCGGCTACGAAGTCGGCGTGCGCATCAACATCGACGTGCTCAACGCGCAAAGCCAGCTTGCCGACACCGAACAGCAACTGGCCAAGGCGCGCTACGACGCCCTCATCGCCCAGCTTCGCCTCAAGGCCGCCGCAGGCGCGCTGGGCGAGGATGACGTCGAGCAGATCAACGCGCTGCTAACGGCGCCGCCGCAAGCGCCGCTTGCGCCGCAGATGCCGCTGGAGCCGCAACCGGTATCGGAGTGAGTCAACCGGATGAGTCCATCCGACGCGACTGCGTAGCGTGGCTCCGTAGGGTGGGTTTCAATCTGCCAACCACGCGGCACAATCGTAGGTTGGGCTGAGCACAGCGAAGCCCAACATTCGGCGGCCAATGCGGGTGTTGGGCTTCCTTCGTCAGCCCAACCTACGCGTCGATGACAAACACGAGCAGCGGGGAGCTTGAACGATGAAACGAAAACAGGTTCTCGAATTGCTCAGTCGCAGCAAACCCGAACTGCAGGCTCGTTTCGGCGTCACGCGTCTCGCACTGTTTGGCTCGACTGCCCGCGATACCGCGGACGCGAAAAGCGACGTGGATATTCTGGTCGCCTTCGACGGCCCGGCAACGTCCAAACGTTATTTCGGCGTGCAGTTCTATCTTGAGGATCTGCTCGGTCGCCCGGTCGATCTGGTGACCGAAAAGGCGCTGCGCCCCGAACTGCGCCCATACATCGAACGAGAGCAGGTGAATGTCTGATCCGGCCAAGCGCGAATGGCGTTTTTTGTCTTGACGACATGAACTGATCAGCGAAGCCGCCACCCATATTCCGGAGGCGACCAGGACAGCACATGTCGAGATTCCCTGGCGCATGATTATCGCTACACGTAACCGGCTGATTCACGGCTATCTCGGCATCGACGACGATACCCTTTGGAGCATCATCCGGGACGATGTACCCGCCTTGATACCGATGGCGCGATAAAAAAAGTACCGTAGGTTGGGCAGAGCAAAATGAAGCCCAACATCCAAGCGGCCAAGATGCGTGTTGGGCTTCATTCGTCAGCCCAACTTACGTTCCCCGCCCGCATCAAGCAACGGCCCAACTAGCGCCATCGTCCGCGCCGTGGCACCGCCATGTTTCGTGGCGAAGGCTTCGCCCGCGCGGCCCATCTCGTCGCGCCGCGCGTCATCTTCCAGCAATGCGCCGGCCTCACGAACAGCCGCGTCCACATCGTCGCACCGAAGCGCGCCGCCCGCGTCGATGGCCTGTTCGCTGGCGTCGGAAAAATTGAAGGTGTGCGGGCCGAGCAATACCGGCGTGCCCGACGCGCAGCATTCGATCAAATTCTGTCCGCCAAAGGGCAGCCAGGTGCCGCCCATCAGCGCCACGTCCGCCAGCGCATAATAGGCCGTCATTTCCCCCATCGAATCGCCCAGCCAGACTTCATCGTCATCGTGCGGCGCCTCCGATTCGCTGCGCCGATGCATGCGCAGCCCGGCGGCGCGGATATGCTCGGCCACCGCATCGAATCGCTGCGGATGGCGCGGTACGATGACCAGCAGCACGCCACGGTCGATCAGTGGTCGCGCCGCGGCGACGATCAGCGCTTCTTCTCCCTCGCGCGTGCTGGCCGCGAGCACGACCTTGCGCGAGCCGATGGCGTCGCGAAACGTTTCGCCGCGTTTGCGCAGCGCGGCGTCGGGCGCGATATCGAACTTGATGTTGCCGGTGACTTCCAGACGCGTGACACCCAGCGCGGCAAAACGCTGCGCATCAGCCGGCGTCTGCGCGGCAACGACTTCAAAGCCGGCGAAGGCCTCGCGCGCTAGCCCTTCAATACGCAGATAGCGCGCCAGCGAGCGCGCCGAAAGCCGCCCGTTGACGAGGGACAGCGGTATCGCACGCTGCCGGCACGCCGCGACCAGATTCGGCCACACCTCCGTTTCCATGACCACCCCAGCCACTGGTCGGAACCGATCGAGAAAGCGGCGCTGCAACCAAGGAAGATCATAAGGAAGGTAGACCGAGCGAACGCGTGGGCCATGTTCCGCATAGAGTGCCTCGGCGGTGGCGCGCCCGGTCGGCGTCATGTGGGTGAGCACAACTTGCAAGGCGGGTTCGTGGGCGAGCAGGGCGGTCACCAGCGGTTGTGCCGCGCGCGTCTCCCCCACCGACACCGCGTGAATCCACACGCAGGGAGAGGACGGCTCGACTGCATATCGACCGAAACGCTCGCCGACGTGCTGGCGGTATTCGGGTTGCCGGCGCCCTTTCCACCAGAGGCGAGCGACGACCAGTGGCATCGCCAACGTCCACAGCACCGTGTAAATCCGCCGAGTCAGCAAGAGGGGGCAATCGTTCGTATCATCTGAGCCCAGATTATCCCGAAAAGCCAGGTAGAACGTGCCAGTCGTGCAATCGGCTGTTCAGTGCGTTTATCCAACGAATAAATCTGAGCGCAGCATCGTTCAGAAATAACGGCAGGGACCGCCGCCTACCGCTCACCAATTGTCATTCCCGCGAAAGCGGGGATCCACACGCCCGCTCCCGATCGGATTCGAGGGTGACGTTCTTTCGGAGGAATGACGAAGCCGAGCGCAGAGTCGTAGGGTGCAATGCGCTTCGCTTATTGGCCCCTTTGCTTGTTATCAGCCTCCAAATCGCAGACGTGATCAAATATGACAGTGGAAATACGTGAGCAAGCTGCTTTTACAGTGTCCCAATCGTGCCAGCGCGGATCGAGGTTCTTGTATTCGGAGAGTTCGGTTTCTTCCAGGTCGTATGGCAGTGCATTGGCAAGTTGAACTTGTAGCTGCTGTAGCGGCGATTCACCGTTATTTTGCTGATAAAGACGGTCGAACGATTGCAGCGCAGTTGCAACACGGCCGCCCATGTGATCGGCCAGGGCCACAAAATCGAGGTAGTCCCGAGTGGCGTTGCGCTTGAGGATGAGTATTCCTTTGATACGCAGAATTTCACCCTCGGTTGGCACCGTAATCCGTTCGCCGAGGCAATCTACCGTCGTCGTTTCCAGCGGTTCATCGCGAACAAGCTGTCGAACCCCCGTTTCGATACCATCGAGGCTACCCAAAATCTGAACAGGACGCTGCACGCGCGCTGTTTTCCATCCGGCGACGGACTCAAGCTGCGCCAACACCGCGTCAAAGCGGTGGCGCAGATCGGTTAGTACATGGTCGGCATCACGCGAGAGACGGTGTTCTGCGTGAATCGCGGAAGCCGTCCCACCAACCAACACGGCATCTGGCAGGATGCGTTGAAGGCGTGCAGCAGATGACAGTACTAGTTCCCATTCAGGCAGTGGCGCGGTGTTCTTCGACATAGTGCAACCAGAAGTGATGACGTTGAGCGTAAGGGTCGGCAGCGTGCGCGCGGCAGACCCGTTCCACCTTGTCCAGCAGCGAGCGGTCGGCCAATACGGCCCGACGCAGTTCGGCCCAGTCATTCCAGCGCCCGCGAGAAATCACATCGTCGATGGCGGCGAGCGTGAAGCGTTGATGGTTGAGATGTCGGTGGAGCATTGGCGACCAATAAACTTGTGCGATTTCTATAGACTGTACTTTACCGGGTGCATCCCGATCGTGCAGCACGGTTTTGCGATTGGTTCTTGTTCGACCATTTTGGCTACTGCACGTGCTTCCAACACGCGTTTACAAATAGGAAATCAAACACCACAACGATTCGCTGCCCACCGTCCTCCCGATTTGGCGGAATTGACGAGGCCGGGCGCCGAATGGGGCAATGCCCGCAGGTTTTGCACGCGGCGCATGCCCTTGAAGTAACATCCCCAACGTGAATGACCGACGAGAGCATCATGCGACCATCCGTAGCGCTCGACCTCAAACGAAATGCCGTTCGCGAAGCGACGAGACGTTTTCGCGCTGCGAATCCACGTATATTCGGCTCCGTGTTGCATGGCACCGATCGCGACGGCAGCGACCTCGATTTGCTGGTCGATGCGTTGCCGGGCGCGACACTGTTCGACCTGGGTGGCCTTCAGGTCGAATTGGAAGAGTTGCTTGGTGTTCGCGTCGATCTTCTGACGCCGGGGGACCTGCCACAAAAGCTACGCGCCCGCGTGATCGCTGAAGCGCGACCGGTGTGACCGATATCCGTCTTCTGGACTATCTGGAGCACATGCATCAGGCTGCATCGGATGCATGTGCTTTTGTAAATGGATTGAGCAAGGACGCGTTTCTTGCTGACAAACGCACACAGCAGGCAGTGATCATGAGCCTCGTCATAATCGGCGAGGCCGCGACCAAGGTGATGGATGGATTCGCTCCATTTACCGCGTCCCACCCCGACATACCGTGGCGCAGCATGCGTGGGATGCGCAATCGCGTTGCACACGGTTACTTCGACATTGACGTCGGTCTGGTCTGGGACACCGTACAGACGGCGCTACCAGGCTTATTGACACAATTGTCTGAGGCCAGGGCAGACGCGGCATCGTGGAACTCGACCGCTGACTGATCATTTGCGCGAAAGCATGCTTGCTGAGGTTGCGGCTTTCCCACCCTCGCCGTCGCCAGCGTCGAACGACAACAGCCATACGTCGGAAAGCTCGTGCAGCTTTGCAGGTTGGGCAATCGAAAGAAGCCCAAGATGCCGAAGATCGGCAAACGTTGGGCTTCGCTGCGCTCTGCCCACCCTACCCGACATGATTCCCCCGAACCCCACCATGGCTTCCCGCCGTAGCACCGTAGGGTGTCAATAGGCGCAGCCGTATTGCACCATGCGATGGCGGAGCGGTGCGATGCCCTCCAGTTATTGCAACCTGCTTCTTCCCACGCCGGCACACAGCCAATCAATCCCCCCAGAATCACCCGCAACCCTATCCCCACCGAATCGCTACAAAGCATCTCAGCCCCCGCGCCATCCCGGCGCATTATGAGATAATGCGTGACTAAATTCGCATTCAGGAAATCGGCAATGAAGGTGTTGGTCACGGGCGCGGCGGGCTTTATCGGCATGCACGCGTCGCAGGTGCTGCTGGCGCGCGGCGACGAGGTGGTGGGGCTCGACAACCTCAATGATTACTACGATCCGCAACTCAAACGCGACCGCCTCGCGCGCATCGAACCGCACGCCAATTTCCGCTTCGTCAAGCTCGACGTGGCCGACCGGCCCGGCATGGAACGCCTCTTCGCCGAAGAGAAATTCGACCGCGTCATCCATCTGGCCGCGCAGGCCGGCGTGCGCTACTCACTTGAAAACCCGCACGCCTACGTCGACAGCAACATCGTCGGCTTCATGAACGTTCTGGAAGGCTGCCGGCACAACAAGGTCGCGCACCTCGTCTATGCCAGCAGTTCGAGCGTGTATGGCGGCAACACCAAAATGCCGTTCTCCGAACACCACGCCGTCGACCACCCCATCAGCATGTACGCCGCCACCAAGAAGGCCAACGAGCTGATGGCGCACACCTACAGCCATCTATTCGGCCTGCCGACCACCGGGCTGCGCTTCTTCACCGTCTATGGCCCCTGGGGCCGGCCCGACATGGCGCTGTTCCTGTTCACCAAGGCCACGCTCGAAGGCAAACCCATCGACGTCTTCAACCACGGCAAGATGCAGCGCGATTTCACCTATGTGGATGACATCGTCGAAGGCGTCATCCGCGTGCTCGACCGCACCGCCACGGCCGACCCCGATTTCGACGGCAACCACCCCGACCCGGCCCGCAGCAACGCACCCTACCGCGTCTTCAACATCGGCAATAACAATCCGGTGCAACTCATGGACTACATCGGCGCCATCGAGCAGGCGCTGGGCACCGAAGCGCAAAAGAACTACCTGCCGATGCAGGATGGCGACGTGCCCGCCACCTACGCCGACACGCAAGAGCTGAACGACTGGACCGGCTTCGCGCCTGCGACCAAGGTGAGCGACGGCGTGGCGCGCTTCGTGCAGTGGTATCGCGACTACTACGGAGTCTGATTTGTCCCGTTTGCGCTTCCCCGGTTTGCGATCTGGCAACCTCGACAACACGGCTGCCAGATGAACCAACCTGATCTCCGGCCCGACATCGCCTACCCGCCACCCGACGACGAAATCTCGCTCGTCGAACTGTGGCAAATCCTCGTCAAACGCAAGCGCGTCTTTTTCGCGGTTTTGATCGCCTGTGTCGCGCTGGGCATCGCCTACGCCCTTCTCAAACCCGCCGTCTATGAAAGTCGCATCGCGCTGCGCATCGGCCAAACCAACGGCGAAATACTCGAGGCCGGCGAAAACCTGTCAGCGCAACTCATGGCGCAATTTGGCGAAGAAATCGCCGACGGCGT
>CBDTZF010000130.1:0-7079 GCA_965364825.1 uncultured Rhodocyclaceae bacterium
GCATGTCGCAGCGCGACCGCATGGTCGCCGAACAGGCCGCGATGCTGGTCGGCGCCGGTAACGTCAAGCGGCTGCTGCTGCTGAACGCGACCAGTCGCGGCGATACGCTCGACGACGTGGTACGCGCCTACGAAGGGCCGGATCTGGCCGGCTGCGTGCTCACCAAAGTGGACGAGGCGGCGTCGCTGGCGCCGTCGCTCGACGCCGCGGTGCGTCACGACATGGCGGTCTACTACGTTGCCAACGGCCAGCGCGTGCCCGAAGACCTGCACCTGCCCAACCGCGCCTATCTGCTGCACCGAGCGCTCAAGACGTTGCCGGACGATTCGCCTTACCACCTGCGCGGCGATGAAGCTGGAATGCTCATGGCATCAGCCGGCACGGGACGATAGCGTGATCCTGGAAACCTCAGTCGACCGCTTATTGCCCTCGGAGTCAACTCATGAGAATTGACCATTTTGCCGCCCGCTCCCGTCCCCGTTTGAGTGAGGGCGCTACACGCCCGATTGCACGACTGGCGGGCCGTCTGCCTGCGTTACTCGTCTTACCAGGGGCCGCTCCTGCGTCCTCCTCGCGCCTTGCCAGACGGCCCGCCAGCCGCACACTCGGGCGCGTTCAACTGAGGTTTCCAGGATGATCGACGGACGCGAAGACCAAGCGGCCGGCCTGCGCCGGTTGTTCCGCAAGGCGCCGCCGACAGTCGTGGCGCTGTTTTCCACCGGTCGCTACGCGCGTGCGTCGGCGGCGTATGCGATCAAGCGCATCGGTCATCAAGCACACCGCGTGCTGTTGCTCGACGAAGCCATTGGCGAGAACAGCCTGGCCAGTATCTGGGGCCACAAAGCGAGTGGCGATCTGCTGCATGTACTCGACGATCGTTGCCGCCTCGAAAGCCTGCTGCAACCCGTCGAAGGGCTCATGGGGCGCCTTCCGGTGAGCGCGGCGGCGATGGCCTTGCCGCTACTCGACGACGCCCGGCGCGAGCGCCTGATCGACCATATTCGCGCGCTGCAGCGACGCAGTCGCTTCATGCTGGTGCACGCCTCGCCGATCAGCGGCGCCGTGCCATCGCCCTTCGTGTTTGCCGCGCCGCGCCGCTTACTGGTGGCCGAGGCCAGCCACCGCGGTGCCACCGAGGCCTTTACCTGCATCAAGAGTCTGTCCGCAAATGGCGCCGGGTCGATTCATGTCGCGGTGGCACAGGCGCGCGACCGCGATGACGCGAAAGCATTTTTCCACCAACTGGAAACGCTGGTGCACGCCTGCGTAGGTATTCCGATGCGCTGGGTGGGCGAGATCGAACGCGACGATCTGGCTGAACCGCTACTCGAAGACGCGGGTGTAACCGCCGATCACGACGCCGAAGCGGCCTTTTTGCGGCGTCTGCAAGGCTGGCGTCACAACGCGGAAGCATCCGCTCCGCGTTGAACGCCGCGGCGTGACATAGCGCACGGGCGAGAAACGCTGCGAAGAAATACGGGGAAGAAACCCGCCTATTCCGACGAAGCGCGCTGCCCCCGCTGCGGACAATAAAGACCATCGGGCTTCATGGCAGATGCCAAGAAGCAAATAGTGCACCCGAGCGTGCCGCAACCTCTCAAACGGATCAACGTATGTACACAGCATCCGGCACCCTGGATCGAGATCAGCTGGTGGTGCAGTACGCGCCCCTGGTCAAGCGAATTGCCTATCACCTGATGGCGAAACTGCCAGCCAGCGTGCAGGTCGACGACATCATTCAGAACGGGATGATCGGCCTGCTAGACGCCATTGGTCGCTACGAGGAAGGGCTGGGCGCGCAATTCGAAACCTACGCCGTTCAGCGCATCCGGGGCTCGATGCTCGATGGCCTGCGCGAGAACGACTGGCTGCCACGCAGTCTGCGTCGCGACATGCGCCGCATTGAAAAAGCCATCCATGAACTGGAGCAGACGCAGGGTCGGCCGCCGAGCGAAAAGGAACTGGCCGAAGCGCTCGACCTGCCACTGGGCGACTACCAGAAGATGCTGCAGGACGCGCGCGGCCATCAACTGGTGTATTTCGAGGATTTCACCGAAGGCGCCGACGACGACTTCTTCGAGCGCCACGCGGTCGGCCACGAAGGCGATCCGCTCGATGCGCTGATCGATCAGGACAAGCGCGAAACGCTCGTCAAGGCGATCGACGATCTGCCCGAGCGCGAAAAAATGGTGATGGGACTGTACTACGACGAAGACCTGAACCTGCGCGAGATTGGCGAGGTAATGGGTGTGTCTGAATCGCGCGTGTGTCAGCTGCACAGCCAGGCCGTCGCCCGCCTGCGCTCGCGCATCCATGGCACCGCGGCGGCCACCAAGCCGCGACGCGGCCGTCCGCCGAAACGCGCCGCGGTAGCTTGATGGACGGCATCAGCCTGATCGGCCTGACGCTCGGCGTCACGGCGATTCTGCTCGGGCAGGTGCTAGAAGGTGGGCATATCGCCTCGCTGGTACAGCCGACCGCGTTCATGATCGTCATCGGCGGCACGCTCGGCGCCGTGATGCTGCAAAGTCCGCTGCGCGTCTTCAAGGACGGCCTCGGCATGGTGAAATGGATTTTCAAGCCGCCCACAACCTCTCACGAAGCGCTGATTGCACAGGTTGTTAACTGGAGCAACGTGGCGCGCCGCGAAGGCCTGCTGGCACTCGAAAACCGACTCGAAACGGTGGACGACCTGTTTACGCGCAAGGGCGTTGCGCTGCTCGTCGATGGTGTCGAGCCGGAACGCTTGCGTGAAATTCTCGAAGTTGAAATTGACGCCTGGGAACGGCGCATGAAGCTCGGCGCGCGCATCTGGGAATCCGCCGGCGGCTACGCGCCGACGATCGGTATTCTGGGTGCGGTGATCGGGCTGATCCAGGTCATGGAGAACCTCTCCGACCCCTCTCGACTCGGCGCCGGCATTGCGGTCGCCTTCGTCGCGACGATCTACGGCGTCGGCTCGGCCAATCTGATTTTCCTGCCGGCGGCAAAGAAGCTGCTAGCCCATATCGGCCGACTGGTATCGCAGCGCGAATTGCTGGTCGACGGACTGGTCTGCATCGCCAACGGCGACAACCCACGCATCATCGAAAGTCGGTTGCAGGGTTACGATAGTTGAGGTTTGCCGGGTAGCCCGGATGCAGCGCAGCGAAATCCGGGACCAGTGGTTGATTGGCGGCCGTGGCGTGATCCATGGAACCGCATCGGGTAGGTTGGGCAGAGCGCAGCGAAGCCCAACATTCTGCGATCCCGACGTGTTGGGCTTCCTTCGTCTGCCCAACCTACGAACCCACGTACTACACCCGGTCTCGTGATTCGCGCCCCCCGCTCGCATGTTCCCGAAGCAATTCCTCGCAACGCTCCCAATCACCCACATGCGCGCGCATCAGGCTTTTCCATAGCTTGCCGTGGTTGGGTACATCGAAGTGCAGAAGCTCGTGAACGATCACGTAATTCCACACTTGCGGATCCAGTTCCAGCAGCTCGGCATTGAAGCTGAGTATGCCGTTTGAGGAACAGGACGCCCATTTTCTCCGCATCGGCCGCACATACACGCCGGCCACGCTGACACCGAGCTTTTCTGCCCACTCGGAAACCTGTGATTTGAATGCCGCTTTGCGCTCCGGCACGGGCATTTCTAAAGCCTTGCCGCTTTGTCGAGCAGCGAGAACAGTTTGTCGACTATCGCAGTCACGCCCTCGATGTCTTCGGATTCGGCCACAAGCGCGAAGGTGACCTTCTTGCGAAGCTCACGCAATCCCGCCTCGCTATTCTGCCAGTTTGGAAATTTCACGAATGCCGCCTTGATCTGGCGGCTGACCGCCTCGGCATTGCCGATATTCTCGTCGAGCAGCGTCCGGTAGACGAAATAGGTGAGGCCGTCGAAACCCTTCTCCGCCTGCTCCACCTTGCGGCTCTCGTTGGCTTCCAATTCCTTGATTAGCGCGGCGAGTGCCTCCCCGGTCGAGATCTGGCGGCCCTCAAATAACTGCTGCACCGCCAGTGCGCGCTCCGCCATGGCGATCAGATAAGGATCGCCGCTCTCATCCTCTGCGGTCTTCTGGATGCTTTTGACGAGGTTGATGACTTTGGTGCCGTCACCCGCCTGACCGGCTTTTATGAGCGCGATCGTTTCCGCGTTGATCTCCAGCAGGTCACTGACTTCAGCGATTCCATACGTGCTGATTTGCTCCCGCACCAGGTGGTCTGTCTTGCGCTGGAAATCCCGATCAACGTAGACCGACTTTGAGTAGGCCTTGCGAACGACGCTGAAGATTGCGGCCAGCGTACTGAAGGTGTCGATAAACGGTCGCAGAAACGCGTCCGGCGAGATGATCTCGTAGAGCATCTCGATTTCCTTGAATTCCCGGAAGAACACCTTGCGTCGGTCGGCATCGCGAAAGTGTTCGATCAGGTTCTCGACGTCCTTGTCATCGAAATTCCGGGCGACCAGGCCGACGTATTTCGGCGCCTCCTGTTCCATCTTCGATTGGAACAGCACCTTGAGTAACGCCAGATCCTTGACGATGGCGTTGATCTCGTCGCTGTCGAACGCGAGCGCCTTTTCAAGCTTGTCGAAGATGCCGATGAAATCGAGGACGAAGCCGTGGGGCTTCACCATCTCCTGCGCCTCGTTCTCGTAAGGGCGATTCACCCGCGCGATAGCCTGCAGCAGCGTGTGATCGCGCATCGGTTTGTCGAGATACATGGCGTAGAGGACGGGCGCGTCGAAGCCGGTCAGCAGTTTCTCGGTGACGATGAGGATTTTCGGCTGCTGGTCGAGCTTGCCGAAGCTCTTGCGAATCTGCCGCTCCTTCTTCGGGTCGAGGTGAAATTCCTTCAGGAGCGCCGAGTCGCTGTTGTTCGCGGTGTACACCACCTCGGAATACTCCGGAGGCAGGAACTGATCGAGCGCCTTCTTGTAATGAGCACAGGCTTCGCGATCCACGCCGACGAGGAAGGCCTTGTAGCCAAGCGGCTCGACGTTCTCCCGGTAGTGTCGGGCGACGAACTCCGCCACCTGCTGGATGCGTTCCTTGCCCTTGAGGAAATTCTTCAGGTTCACCGCTCGTTCGAGAATCTTGTTCAGCTCCTCAATGTCGGCCACGCCCTCGGCTTCGGCCAGCGACAGGAACTCGGCGTCAAGCGTCTCGTGCGGCACGAGCATTTCGTTCGGGGCGAGCTGGTAATAGAGCGGCAGCGTGGTGCCGTCGTCGATGCTTTCCGCGATCGAATACTTGTGCAGATAGCCCTGGTCGTCCTCGCAGCCGAAGGTCTTGAAGGTGCCCTTGCCGTAGACGGTCTTGTCCACCGGGGTGCCGGTGAAGCCGAGGTAGGTGGCGTTCGGCAGGCCGGCCATGAGGAAGTTGCCGAGGTCCCCGCCGGTGGTGCGGTGGGCTTCGTCGATGAGGACGTAAATATTTGAGCGCGTGTTCAGATCCGCCGGCATGTCGCGAAACTTGTGAATCATCGTCACGATGATGCCCCGGTAGTCGTCGCGCAATAACTGGTTGAGCCGGGCAATGCTGCTCGCGTGTTCCAGGTTGCCCAGACCGAGCGCGGCCAGATTCTTGAGCATCTGGTCTTCCAGCTCGTTGCGGTCGATCATCAGCAGGACGGTCGGCTTGTCCGCCTCGGGCGCGCGGAACATCCGCTCTGCCGCCTTGATCATCGTGAAGGTCTTGCCGCTGCCCTGGGTGTGCCAGACAAGGCCGCGGGAGCGGGCCGGATCGAGGGCGCGCGCGACTGTGGCATCCACCGCGCCGGTCTGGTGCTGGCGCAGGATGTATTTGTTCAGCTCCTCGTCTTTCTCGGCAAAGACGATGTAGTCCTTCAGGAAAGCGAGCACCTGCGGGATGGCGCAGAAGCTCTTCACCTTGGCCTCCAGCCGACCTGGAGCATCAAGGGAGGGCGGACATTCCTGTCCGCCTTTGGTTGAGGGCAGCGGACTGGAAAGTCCGCTCTCCTTTGAAAACCTGCCCTTCAAAATAAACTGCCCCTCGCGCAACCTCGCATTCACCGGATTCTCCCGGACATATTCCACCACCTTGAAAAAGTGGCGCTCATTCCGAATCAGCCGGTCCCAATATTCGTCTTGCCACAGTGCGCCGGCCTTCCCCAGGCGTTTGTTGATCTCCCGCGCCGTAAAGCCCTTCCACGACTTCACGATGTCCGGCAACGCATGGCCTCCAAGAGGGCGAAACAGCACATGCACATGATTCGGCATTACCACGAACGATGCCAGCTCATAGCGCTCGCCGTCGAAATGCCGCAACGCATCTGCCACGATCTTTGCATTGGCCGGGTCCTTCAACACGCAGGAGCCGCTCCCCTGATCCAGCCATTCATCGATCTGCCGCGAAAAGCGATCGTGATATTCGGCCTCTGTCTTCTCATCCCACGGCTCGGGATGATGCTTGAGCCATATCTCCCGTTCCTGCTTCCACTGACCGAGTTTCGCCTTGGGAAGCGAGTCGCCCAGCCGCCACGTCACGAACACCCATGCCTCTCCCTGCTGCCAGTGGGGGAGATGGTGGGAAGTCTTATCAATCTCGCCGTAGGGATTGAAAAAGGAGGGCGGGTTTTCCAACCCGCCTTTTCCGGATGAATGAAGCGGGTTGGAAAACCCGCTCTCCGTTAGCTTCCAATTGAAAATGTTGCGCCGCACCGTGTTCCAGCTCACTCCGTAGGAAAAGCCGATCGCGTCGGTGGCGGTGAATAGCTGCTGGCTCACGAAAAGCTCGGGCGTCTCGCGGTGGTAACGGCGGATCTGGTCCACCCCGAGGGCAATCGCCTCGTCCTTGTTGGCATTCTTGCACTCGATCACCAGCACCGGGATGCCATTGATGAGAAAAACGACATCCTCCCGCGTGCCGCAGTGGCCATTGTGAAAGGCCCACTCCTCGGTGACTTCGCAAACGTTGCGTTGCTTATGGGGCGGGGATGACTCATCCCCGTAATCGATCAGGATCAGGTCGCGCTCGCGCTTCTCCTCGTGGTCGAAGAACTTGCCCCGGTTGCGCAGGTGCTCGACGAATTCCCGGTTGCCGTAGATGTCGGTGTGGAGATGGCGGAACTGT
>CBDTZF010000131.1:0-7064 GCA_965364825.1 uncultured Rhodocyclaceae bacterium
GAACTGCGCCGGCGACAGCGTGCCGAGCGTCGGGTTGTGCCATTCGCACAACGCTTCCATCGCCACCGTGCGTCCGTCGTCAATGCGCTTGAGCGGTTGATAGCGCAGCTTCAATTCGTCGTTGCCCAGCGCGTTGCGCCAGTGCTTTTCGATGTGCGCGCGACGGTCCGCCTCGGTGTTCATGGCGGGAGTGAAATAGCGATAGGTGCCGCGGCCGGCCGACTTCGCCTCGTAAAGCGCGGCATCGGCATGGGCGAGCAGTGTGGTGACGTCGGTGGCGTCACCGGGAAAGAGCGCAATGCCGATGCTGGCGGAAACCTCAATGCGGTGCGCGCCGACCTCAAGCGGCAGCCCCAGCGTTTGTAGGATCTTGTGTGCCACATGTCCGGCCTGGCGCCCATCCTCCAGATCGGGTAACAGGATCACGAACTCGTCTCCGGCGTGCCGGCCGACGCTGTCCGATTCGCGCATGCAGGCGGTCAGCCGCGCGGCGACGGCTTTGAGCAGGTCGTCGCCCACGGCGTGACCGAGCGTGTCGTTGATCGTCTTGAAGCGATCGAGATCGAGAAACAGTAGCGCCAGCGCGTGCCGGACGCGGTGTGCGTGATGCACCGCCTGGGCGAGACGATCCTGCATCAAGGCGCGGTTGGGCAGGCCGGTGAGCGTGTCGAAGTGTGCGAGCCGGGTCATCTGCGCTTCATGCAGGCGCGCTTCGGTGACATCGGAGAATACCGCGACATAGTGCGAGGGGCGTGCCGTGCCGCGGCATATCGCGCTGATCGACAGGCGTTCGACGAACACGTGGCCATCCTTGTGGCGGTTCCAGATGTCGCCCTGCCAGCAACCGGTGCGACGCACCGAGGCCCACATCGTGGCGTAGAACGCGGCGTCGTGGCGGCCCGAACGCAACAGTGCCGGTGTGCGGCCGATGACTTCATCGGAAACATAACCGGTCACCCGCGTAAACGCCGGATTGACCCGCAGAATCTGGCCTTCGGCGGTCGTGATCATGATCGCGTCGGCGCTGAAGTCGATCGCCTTGTCCGCCAGTTTCTCGCCTTCCGTGCGCGCGAACAGGGCGTATCGTCGCGCCAGCCAGACGCCTGCCACCACGCCGGCGGCAATGCCCGCGACGACGCCCCCGGCGAGAACTAGAGGCACTTGCCACGGTTTGTCGCTGCTGGCGGCAATGGCGGGCTGCCCGAGCAACGTGAGCGCGCTGGCGGTGCCGCGTGTGACGGCGCGCGGGATGCCGGCGAATGGATGTCGGTGGTTGCGCATAAGCACCTCCTCCACCGCCATTCTGTGCTGCATGGCAGTAGTGGCGATTGCGCTAGCGCAATGAATTTGCGAAGTAAGATCAAGCCCGTCCGAGGGGTCCCTCGAGACGAGCGCGGCGGGCGCCATTAGCGGATGACGGCGGCGGCGCGCTTAGCTGTTGTGCGGATGGTAACAATAGGGGACACCCATTAGCCGGCCAAAGTAAAGCGTGCAAACGAATCCATGGCGGCACCGTCGCCCTCTTTCCTCAACGACTGGCTTGATCCACCGCCGCCGAAGTCGAGCGGGAAAGCAGCCATGTTATGATATATCATGGCTGAGGTAAAAATCATTGATGAGTCCCACAAAATTTCCGACAAGCGCGGAAACGGGCAATTGCGGCGTGAAGTATGGGTCGACAAAACCACCGGGAAAGTGACCCGTTACAACTTGGCCTACATCAACCACAACATCCACCAGGGCGACAATGGCCGTGTGGTGGGTTACGACAATGCCCACGACGGCCACCATCGCCACTATTTTGGCGTCGTGGAGCCAGTCGAGTTCGTCAGCTTCGAGGACACGGAGGCGCGCTTTGAACGCGACTGGATTTCCCTGAAGGAACACAAATGACCAAGCTCATTCTCAAGACCGGAACGGCGGAAGAATTCTTTGCGCGTGGCCGCCGTCTGGCCAAGACTGCGGATCGCGGCGAGGCGTTGCCCGACGAGCGCGTTGTCAGCTTTGAAGACCCCGCCGAGCTAATCAAACTCATTTCGGCGGGCCGCCTGGCGCTGTTTCGCGCGGTGAAAGAACAGTCCGGCTCGATCACTGAGCTTGCGCGGCGACTGCACCGGGATCGCAGTGCGGTGAAACGCGATGTCGATGAACTGGAACGGTTCGGACTGGTGACGGTTTCCGACACTCTCCTGCCGGGGCACGGACGTATGAAAGAAGTTCGAGCGACCGCAAGCCGGTTTCGTCTGCAAGCAGAGGTCGCCTGACCGTAGCGCACCAAGCGTCAAGCGCAGCCTGGTTGCAGCGCAGCGGAATCCGGGATCATCGGAGGCGCCATCGCTCGCTTATCCTCAACGACTGGATCGATCTAACGCAGTTGCTCTCTGAATGACCGTTCACGGATTCCAGCCTTTGGCCTCCATCCGGCTACGCGTGATGCGCGCTCGCCTGCTTCAGGTTATCCACACGTGACATCGAGGAAACGGGGCGGTGACGCTCAGCCGCCGCGCGCTATGTCAAAACCGTCGGGCAACGGGTCGGGTACGGGCGCGTCGCTCACCATGACTTCCGTGACGCGAGCGCCGGGCGGGCCGGCGTGCGTCCATTCAACCAGCGCGTCGAGCTGTTTTGCGCTACCGACGGCCAGCGCCTCGACCGTGCCGTCACTGCAATTGCGCACCCAGCCGCACACGCCCATCCGCATCGCGGCCTGCGCCATCGACCAGCGGAAGCCGACGCCTTGCACGGTGCCACGAACGCGCAGCAATCGCGCAACCCGCGGCGCGGTGCTCATTTTTTTGCCGCGGCCTTGCGCTTGAGCTGGATGCGGCGCATTTCGATGACGCCCCAGAAATCAAGTATCAGGCCGATCCCCATCATCAGCCAGGCCTGCACGCTGGTCGCCGGTACGCCGGGGATGAGGTTCATATCGACAAACTGGAAGAGTGCGCCGAGCACGAAAATGATCGAGCCGACGACGTGCAGCGCTAGCCAGCTGAAGGTGGTGCCGCGTGTCTGGATTTTGTCCGTGCTGTCCGCCATTGCTATTTCACCTGCATGCCGGGCGTGGCGCCCGAATCGGGGGAGAGAATGTAAAGGCCGCCCGCTTTGTTGTCCGCGTCGGAGGCGGCCAGCACCATGCCTTCGCTCATGCCGAATTTCATTTTGCGCGGTGCGAGATTGGCCACCATCACGGTCAGGCGGTCGACCAGCGTGGCCGGATCGTAGGCCGACTTGATGCCGGCGAAGACCTGGCGAGGTTCGGCCTCCCCGATGTCGAGTGTGAGGCGCAACAGCTTGTCGGCGCCTTCGACATGCTCGGCCGAGACGATTCTGGCGACGCGTAGATCGATCTTGGTGAAGTCGTCGATGCCGATTACCGGGGCGATGCTCGATGCGGCCTCGGCATCTTTCTGCTGGCTTTCGGCGTGGCGCTGGCGACTGCTTGGCGGCGGCGCGGCGGGCGCGAGCGAACTCTTGTTGGCTTCGATGAGGGCGTCGATCTGCTTGCGCTCGATGCGCGTCATTAGATGGCTGTAGGCGTTGATGCGATGGCCCTCCGGCAGGGTGTCGGTGAGTTGTGACCACTGCAGCGGGGCGATGCCGAGAAAGCCTTCGATCTGTTCGGCGGCACTCGGCAGGATCGGTTTGAGCAGGCCAGCAAGTACGCGGAACTGGTTGAGCGCGGTGGTGCACACGGTGTGCATGTGCTCGCGCTGGCTCTCGTCCTTGGCCAGTTTCCACGGCTTGTGGTCGTTCACATATTGGTTGGCGACATCCGCGAGGTGCATGATCTCGCGCAGCGCACGGCTGAAATCGCGTTTCTCGTACGCCTTGGCGACTTCGCCGCTGGCGAGGCTGTCGCGGTATGGCGCGAGCGCGGCCAGGTCAGTCTGGCCGAGCTTGCCGTCGAAGCGCTTGGTGATGAAACCGGCGCTACGGCTGGCGATGTTGATGAACTTGCCGACCAGATCGGAATTGACCTTGGCGATCATGTCGTCGAGCGATAGATCGACGTCTTCCATGCTGCCGTTGGACTTGGCGGCGAAGTAGTAGCGCAGCCATTCCGGATTGAGCCCTTGTTCGGTGTAGGAGCGCGCGTTGATGAAGGTGCCGCGGCTCTTCGACATCTTGGCGCCGTCGACGGTGAGAAAGCCGTTAACCGCCAGTTGCGTCGGCGTGCGGTAACCGGCGAAATGCAGCATGGCGGGCCAGAACAGCGCGTGGAAGTAGAGGATGTCCTTGCCGAGGAAGTGCACCAGTTCGGTGTTGCTGGCCGCCGCCGCATCGACGAAGCTGGCGACGTCGATATCGCCGCGCTTGTCGGCCAGATTGCGGAAGCTGGCGAAATAGCCGATTGGCGCGTCCAGCCAGACATAAAAATACTTGCCCGGCGCGCCCGGAATCTCGAAGCCGAAATAGGGTGCGTCGCGTGAGATGTCCCAGTCGGAGAGCTTGTTTTCCCCTTCGCTGCCGAGCCATTCCTTCATCTTGTTGGCCGCTTCGGGCTGCAGGCGTCGGGTGCCGCTGGCGTCGCTGCCCTGAGTCCAGTCACGCAGGAAATCCACCGCGCGCGGATCGGAGAGCTTGAAGAAGAAGTGCTCCGAGGTGCGCATTTCCGGGCGTGCGCCTGAGACCGCGGAGACCGGATTTTTGAGATCGGTGGGCGCGTAGGCGGCGCCGCAGACCTCACAGTTGTCGCCGTACTGATCTGCCGAGCCGCATTTGGGGCATTCGCCCTTGATGAAGCGATCGGGCAGGAACATGGCGCGCACCGGATCGTAGAACTGCTCGATGGCGCGCGTTTCAATCAGTCCGGCCGCCTGCAGCTTGCCGTAGATGTCTTCGGCATAGAGGCGGTTTTCATCGCTGTGGGTCGTGTGGTAGTTGTCGAAGTCGACGCCGAAATCGATGAAGTCGCGCAGATGCTCACCATGCACGCGGGCGATCAGCGCTTCGGGCGTGATGCCTTCTTTTTCGGCGCGCAGCATGACCGGCGTGCCGTGGGTGTCGTCGGCGCACACGTAGTGCACCGTATGCCCGTGCATGCGCTGGAAACGCACCCAGATGTCAGCCTGGATGTAGCCGACCAGATGGCCAAGGTGAATGTCGCCGTTGGCGTAGGGGAGAGCGTTGGTGACGAGGATCTTGCGCGGCATGATGTCCTGCAGTTGCGGCGAAAGGCGCAATTTTAGCAGCGCCGCGGCGCCGCGCGGCATTCAGCGCAATTTACTCTCGCAGCGACGAGAAACTCACTCCGGCAAGAACAGCAATACTTCGACCCGGCGGTTGGCCTGGCGACCCTCCGGGGTGTCGTTGTCGGCGACCGGTTCGCGTTCGCCCGCGCCTTCGGGGTGAAGGCGTGTTGCGGTGACGCCGGCGGAATTCATCAGGTACGCCGCCACGGCAAGCGCTCGCTCGCGCGACAGCGCCATGTTGTAGCCCTCGCGCCCGATGCTGTCGGTGTGGCCGGTGATGCGTGCGTGCAGCGCGGGATAGGTGTCCAGCGTTTTCGCGACGCCATCGAGCGTTTTTGCCAACGGCGCCGGAATGCGCGTGGCGCCGCTCTCGAAGCCCTCCGCGTCCGGGATGCGCATCCGGATGCCGGCGTCGTCCGGCGCCGCGACCTGCGCGCCGTTGCCTGCCGTGGCCTGCTTCATGGACGCTGCGACGGCGGGCCAATCGATATCGACGGCAACGGGTTTTTCGGCAGTGGTGGCTGGATCGGCCGCCGTGGCCGATGCATCCGGGGCGCGTTGCGGGGTCGCGCAGGCGGCGAGCACAAGCGCGAGGAGCGGTGGCAACAGCCGTGGCAGCAACGGGCGACGACAGGTGTACATGCGCGGCATATTACCTGACTCGTCGATCACTTCGCCTGGCCGTTTGTCGGCGCGCCGACAGGGCTGCGCTTCGGTATGATGACTGCGGTTCGCGGCGCTTGCCGCACACGATTGTGGAGTCAGCATGGAACTCGGTCAGGAACAGCTTCGTGAGGCGCTCAAGGGCGTTCTCGATCCCAACACCGGCAAGGATCTGGTGACCCCGCGCAGCGTGCGCGAGATCGCGATCGACGGCGGCAAGGTGGCGCTTGTCGTCGAGGTCGGGTACCCGGCGCGTTCACAGGAGCCGATGCTCCGCGCGCTGATCACTGACGCTTTGAGCAAGGTGCCCGGCGTGACCGCGGTGGAAGTGAGCGTGACCACGCTCATCGTGGCGCATTCGGTGCAGCACGGCGTCAAGTTGCTTGAAGGGGTCAAGAACATTATTGCAGTGGCTTCGGGCAAGGGCGGCGTGGGCAAGAGCACCACCGCAGTCAACCTGGCGCTGGCACTGGCCGCCGAGGGGGCCAAGGTGGGGATCCTCGATGCCGATATCTACGGCCCGTCGCAACCGCAGATGCTCGGCATCCAGGGGCAGCAGCCGGCGTCGCCGGACGGCAAGTCGCTGACCCCGCTCGAAGCCCATGGTGTGCAGGCGATGTCGATCGGTTTTCTGGTGGATGTCGAAACGCCGATGGTGTGGCGCGGGCCAATGGCGACGCAGGCGCTCAAGCAACTGCTGACCGAAACCAACTGGGCCGATCTGGACTATCTGATCGTCGACATGCCGCCGGGCACGGGCGACATCCAGCTCACGCTGTCGCAAAGCGTGCCACTGACAGGTGCGGTGATCGTCACCACGCCGCAGGACATCGCGCTGCTCGACGCGCGCAAGGGCGTGAAGATGTTCGAAAAGGTCGGCGTGCCGATTCTTGGCGTGGTCGAGAACATGAGCCTGCACATCTGTCCCAACTGCGGTCACGAATCCCACATTTTCGGCAGCGGCGGCGGGCAGAAGATGTGCGAGGACTATGGCGTCGAATTTCTCGGCGCGCTGCCGCTCGACCTGCAGATCCGCGAGGAGGTCGACGCCGGCTGTCCCACCGTGGTGGCGGATCCGGACGGTCGCGTGGCCGGTCTCTATAAGGAGATCGCACGCAAGGTGGCGGTGGGCGTGGCAGCGCGCGCCAAGGATATGACGCACAAGTTCCCGAATATCGTGGTGCAGAACACCTGAGCGTTGCGCGC
>CBDTZF010000132.1:0-6975 GCA_965364825.1 uncultured Rhodocyclaceae bacterium
GGCGCCTTTCTGCCTGGCGCCATCCTCGGCGCACTGCTCGGGAGCCTGGTGTTGGTGCGCTTGCCGCCTGCCGCGCTTTACCTGTGTATCGCCGGCTTCATTCTCTACCTGTGCTGGGGGCCCAAACTGCCGCGACTTGTGCTCGGCCCTGCAGGCACGGCCATCGCCGGGGCGGTGACGACCTTTGTCAGCCTGTTTGCCGGCGCCTCGGGCCCGCTGGTTGCTGCGTTTATCAAGCAGGTGCATGCGGACCGCTTTCGCACGGTGGCCACTTTTGCGCTCGCCATGAGCTTGCAACACGCGCTCAAGGCGGCGGTTTTTCAAGGTGCGGGGTTTGATCTTGCGCCGTGGCTGCCGCTCATGGCCGCCATGATTGCAAGCGGTGCGCTGGGCACATGGATTGGCCTGCACCTGCTCAAGCGAATCAACGATGCGCATTTCGCGCGGCTCTTCAACCTGGTGCTGACGCTGCTGGCCTTGCGCCTCGTCTGGCAAGCGCTGACAGCCTGACGCCGGTGCTTCAGTGGACGTCGACCTTCGCCGTTGCGGCAGCCGCGCTGCGGGCAAAGCGTTCAAAGACCTCGGCCGTTACCGGTCGGCTGATCAGATAGCCCTGCAGACAGTCGCAGCCCAGATCACGCAGGAATTCGCGCTGTGCGTCGGTTTCGACACCTTCGGCGGTGACTTTCAGGTTGAGGCTGTGGGCCATTTGGATGATTGCCGCCACCAGCGGTGCGTCGCTTTGACCTTCGGCGCACTCGTGCACGAAGCTGCGATCGATCTTGACCATGTCCACCGGAAAGCGCTTGAGGCACGACAGCGATGAATAGCCGGTGCCGAAGTCGTCGAGCGAGTAGTTCACGCCGAGTGCCTTGATCTCGTGCATGCGTGTTTCGGTGATGCTGCTGTCGTCCATCAGGGTCGACTCAGTGATTTCGAGCGTCAGCGTGTTGATACCGATCGCGTGAGCGCCTCGGATGCGTTCGACACTGGCGCAAAGATCGGCATTGCGAAACTGCACAGACGAAATATTGACGGCCATGCGCAATGGGGGCAGGCCGTCGGCGTTCCACTGGGCGAGCTGACGCATCGCCTCGTTGAGTGCCCACTCGCCGATCGGCAGAATCATGCCGGTCTCTTCGGCCACGGGAATGAACACCTGCGGTAACACCAGCCCGCGCTCGGGGTGGCGCCAGCGGATCAGCGCTTCGGCGCCAACCAGTTCGCCGCTGCTCGTAAGCACGATCGGCTGGTAGTGCAACTCGAACTCCTGACGCGCGATCGCCTGGCGCAACTGGCTCTCGATATCCATGCGTTCGTGGGCGCGCGTCTGCATGTGCGGCGCATAGAACTGCGCGCGATCCTTGCCCAGTTGTTTTGCCTGGTACATGGCGATGTCGGCGTTGCGCAACAGCGTTTGCACATCGCTGCCGTCGTCGGGGTAGAGCGTCAGGCCGGCGCTGCCGGAGAGATGACGTGTGGTGCCGCCAAGCGCGTAGGGCACGCGCAGCACCTCCAGCATTTTCTCGGCGATCCGCAGCACGTCCTTGGTGTGCTCGATGTCGTCGACGATCACGGTGAACTCGTCACCGCCCAGGCGCGCCACCGTGTCCTGCTGGCGAACGCACTGGCGCAGACGGTCGGCGACCTGCACTAGCAACTGGTCTCCGACGTCATGACCGAGTGTGTCGTTGACCCATTTGAAGCCGTCGAGATCGAGAAAGATCAGTCCGACGCAGCTCTCGTTGCGCTTTGCGCGGCGAAGTGCGCGCTCGAGGCGATCATGCAACATGTGGCGATTGGCCAGGCCGGTGAGCGGGTCGAAATTGGCCTGCCGCCAGATCACGTCTTCGCGGGTCTTTTGCTCGGTGATGTCTTGCACCGTGCCGACGATGCTCTGGTCGTCGCTGCCCGCGTTACGCCTGCACTCGGCCAGCTCACGCAACCAGCGATGGCCTTCGCCGACGCACAGTCGATATTCGATTTCGCTCGGCATCCCCTGCCGTGTTAGTTGCCAGACTTGGCTGACCGCTTCGCGGTCCTGCGGATGGACGCGGGCGATCAGCGTTGCGTGATCCAGTTGCACAGCCTCGCCGGTCGCAAACACCTGGCTTGCCTGCGGCGACAGGCGGCGCGTGTCGCTGTCGCGATCGAGTACCCAGCTACCGATGCCGGCCACCGCCTGGGCACGCTGCAGATCGGCCTCGCGGTCAGCGAGTTGGCTAGTGCGCCGTGCCACCAAGGCGCGCAAGCCGCGACGATTGTGGCGCAACTCCACCATCTGTTTGGCGAGCCAGGCGAGCAGCAGACTGAACAGCAGGCCGAGCGCGCCATGCACCAGCAAAGTGCCCGGGTGACGCCAACCGCCAACCGGTGATGCCGACAACCTCCATTTGCTGTCAGGCACCATCAGGTCGTCGTGCACCGGGTCGACCAACGCCGCGCCGGGCGACGCCATGATGATCTGCCTGGCGCCAGTGTATGGATGCGTACGCGTCAGTTCATAGTGAAAGCCGCGCTCGTGCAGTTGCGGCAAATCGGCGGCGATGAGCACGTCGGGAAAACGCATCAGCACGGACGTGAATCCCCAGAAGACCCTTTCACCGTCAGACGCACGTGGCAAGTAGATCGGCAAACGGCCGACTGCACCCATGCCGCCCTGGAGGAGTTCGAACGGACCGGACAGCGTGAGCCGGCCGGTTTTGCGTGCGATCAGGGCTTCCTTGTTGCGTTTCGGGTTGGCGAGCATGTTGTGGCCAATCGACGATTCATTGCCGGTCAGTGGTACCACGTCGCCGAGCACGCCGTCCGGCACCAGTTGCAGCGATGCGGCACCGGGGTAGTTGATGAGCATTTGCGTGCCCACTTTCTGGAAATCGGTGAACTCGCCACCGCCCTGAGATACCAGCGCACCAAGCACGTAGGTAGCGCTGAGCGTTTGACCGATCAAGCGCTGGATTTCATCCGCCTTGTCGGCCACAACCAGACGTGCCTGTGACTGAACGTTCTGCATGCGTCGCTGTTCGAGCAGCGAGATGACGCCGGCACAGGCGAGCGCGACGACCGCGAACACGCATACCGCCAACACAAGGGGCTGCGAGAGCCGCCCAGGCAGCGGCTCGGTTGTCGTGTTCACACTGAAATGATCAACGTCGCGAGGATCGTTCATGAGCGCCTAAACGGCGAACTGATCCACCCTCTTGCGCATGCGCGACATGATTGCGTCGAGGTCGGTGTTGGCACCGCGTGACGCCTTGCGGTGTTCAGGGCGGTCAAGCTGCATGAGGGCTTTCTCCATGGGGCCGCTGCCGGGGGGCGTCGGTATGATGGTTGCGGGCGCTGCAGGGTGGTCACGCGACGCACGCGCGCTTGGTGGCGCTTTGTTGATTTATATCGAGCGCTGAGGCGGTTTCTTGAATGCCGCCAGCCGATCGGGTCGGAGAAAACGCCACCGCGAATTCGTCGTATGCTTGGCGAAGCCAACGAGACGGCGGGGTTTGCGGCGGCGTGGCCATGGACTACAACGAAGGAAATATCAACACGCACCAATAGGGAGGCGATGGATCATGAGCAATGAAAAGCAGGTTGCATTTGCAGGAAAGCAGATGGATGTCACCTGGGACACACGTCTGTGCATTCATGTGGCGGAGTGTGGCAAGGCGACAGGCGACTTGTTCGTCGGCGGACGCAAGCCCTGGTGCCAGCCCGACCTGAGCAGCTCGACGGAAGTGGTGGACGTGGTCGAGCGCTGCCCGAGCGGCGCATTGAGCTACGCGGACAAAAGCGGTGGCACCGCCGAATCTGCGCCGACCGCCAATTCGCTGCATGTGGCAACCAACGGGCCGCTGTTCTTTCGCGGCGAACTGAATATCAAGAATGCGCCGGCGGACATGCCGGGCGTGAAGTTCCGCGCCGCGCTGTGCCGCTGCGGCGCGTCCAAGAACAAACCGTTTTGCGACAACAGCCATGAGAGCGCGGACTTTTTCGACTACGGCTCGATTGGCGAAAGCGGCACGCCAATCGATACCCTCGACGGCGTGCTGGAAATCGAGCCGCTCAAGAATGGCCCGCTCATCGTCAAGGGCAATCTGAGCATGTACACGGGCGCGGGGCGTCTCGCATGGCATGGCACCACCGTCGCCTTGTGTCGCTGTGGCGGTTCGAGCAACAAACCGTTCTGTGACGGTACGCATTCAAAAAACGGCTTCAACAGCGACTGAGCGACACCGGGGGCGAGCAGCTGGGGAGAGCGCCTGAAAAGAGTGAAAACGCGTGCGGTGGTTGGTCTGTGGCGGCGATCCAGGTAAGGCGCGTTGCACCGCCTCGCCGGGGGACCGCCCCGGCTGCGTCGGCACGCCTTGTGCGTCACTTCAACCTGACCGACCACGTGTTTCGATGTGTGGGGCGCTTTGGGGGACATTAACCTTGCAGGCATGGCGGGCGTGGACTACAGTCACCGCAATGGGCCGGCGCTGCGCCCTGTCGGAATAAAGGGGGCGGAATGAAGCACGTGTTCACGGCTGCGGCGTTTGTCGCGTTGGTCGCGGTCTATGCAGTGCCATCTGCGCAGGCGACGCGAATCGACTTTGGCGGCCCGCTGGTGGCGGTCGACGAAGATGACGGCAGCGGTCGTTATGCCGGCCGGAATACGGGCGACACATTCGCCGGTCATATCGATGACCAAACCGCTGTGGGCGCGATTTCCGACGGCGCGACGGTCACGAACTTTGGTCGCGGCATTTCGGCCGGAAGTTTCACCATCACCAACGATGTCCTGCTTGATTTTGCTGCCGCAGGTTTCCTCAACCAGGTCTCGGAATCCGATACTTTCAGTTTCGGCAGCGTGATCGATCTGGTCGACATCGAAGGCGATACGCACGTCGGAGACGGGCTGCGCATCGAAGTCGGCTTGACGTTTATTCTGCCGCCGACGACTTTCGCCAGCGACACTCCGCCGCACCAAAGTTTCGATGTCGACAGCGCCTTGGTGACGCTGTTTTACGTCACCGAAGATGATGCCCGCGGCATTGGTGATATCTATTCCGCAACCGGACGGGTGGCCGTCGTACCGTTGCCGGCGTCGATATGGCTGGTGGGACTGGGTTTATCGATTGTCGCCGGCTTTGCGCGGCGTCAGCAGACGCGACGCTGAACTTGGTGTGCGCGGTGTTTCGCCGTGATGCAGCGGGCGCCGGCGTATCGACGCCGGCAATACGACGAGCGTAATAGCGCGTCTGAATCGTTCGACCCGCGGCCGTCGCACCCTGCCAAGAAGGAAGACTTCCCTCGCGGCCGATTAAGCCATAGACTTGAAAGCGTTAAGTTCCGATGCTTCTTCGGCGTCAGCGCTGAATGACGCGTCGCGATCTGCAACCCGATCTGGGGAGCACGCGTGACAACAGGCAAGCCCACTCAGGCGCCCACTGGCGACATATTGCTGTGTCGCTGTCAGGGACGCATCGCTAGCAGTGCCATCGACGCCATCGACCAGACCGGCATAACGGTGGTCGATGGCCTTTGCCGCGACGCTGCGGTGTCGCAGCTCACTGCCGGTATTGCTGGCCCGCTTGCGATCGGTTGTAACCGCGAATCTCCGATTCTCTCTAACCTCCTCTCCAGCCAGTTGCCGGATCGTGCGGTGCGCTTTTTCCCCGCGCGCGAGTACGCTGCCGGAGGCAAGGCTGCCGCACCGCGGCTGGCAGCGCTGATTGCGATGGCGCAACTGCCGGATCCCGCGCCTGTCGAATCCGTCCCTTACGAGAGCGGCGGCCGTCTCGCCATCCTTGGCGACGGGCCCGAAGCGCTGGCGTGGGCGCGACGCTTGCAGGGCAAGGCCGACGGGCAGATGCAGGTCACCGTGTTTGCCGAGGACGAGTCGCCGTTACCCGCGGTGAGCCCGCGCGAGATTCCGGTGCATCGCGCCAAAGGCATCAACATCGACGGCTGGCTCGGCGCTTTCGAGATTGCCTGGACGCCCTCGAATCCGGTGGACGCGAATCAATGCACGGGCTGTGGCGCCTGTCTTGCCGCCTGTTCGAGTGACGCGATCGTGCGTGATGGCGTGGCGGCGTTCGTTGATCTCGCGCGCTGCAACGACAAGCGTGCCTGCATCGCGGCCTGCGATGTCGGGGCGATCGATTTTTCGATGACACCACGCACGGCGCGCTTTGATCTGGTGCTCGATCTCGCCGCCCGTCCGCGACTGGCGATGGCCCATCCGCCGCAAGGTTATTACGCGCCGCAAGGTGACCCGATGGCGCTAGCAGAAGCGGCGCTGGCGTTGACCGAGATGGTGGGCGAGTTCGACAAGCCGCGCTTCTTTGAATACAAAGGCAGCGTCTGTGCCCACTCGCGCAGTCGCAAGGAAGGCTGTTCACGTTGTATCGAGAGCTGTTCGACCTCGGCGATCACTGCCGACGGCGACGGCATTCGCGTCGAGCCGCATCTGTGTATGGGCTGCGGCGCCTGTGCGAGCGTGTGTCCCTCGGGCGCGATGCGCTACAACTATCCCGATCTGCCTTACGAAGGCCAGCGTTTGCGTGCCGCGCTTGCCGCCTGGGACGGCGTTGCGGAGGTGGCGCCCACCGTGCTCTTTCATGGCCGCAAGGAATCCGCGCTGCTCAAGGCGCATGCCGAAACCGAAACGCTGCCGGCCGACTGGCTGCCGTTCGCGCTGCATGACGCCGCCAGCGTGGGCCCCGATCTGCTGCTCTACGCGCTGTGTGCGGGTGCCGCGCGCGTGGCCGTGTGGCAGGGCGACGACACGCCAGCGACCTATCGCGCCTCGGCGGCGCGTGCGGCGAACTTTGCGCAGGCGGTTGTCGATGGGCTCGGCCTGGCGGCCGACAGTCGTCGCTTCATCGCTGCCTGCGGCGACACCGACGCGCTGCGTGAGGCGATCATCGCAGATCAGCCAGCGCCGCTGGCGCGCCGCGCGACCTTCCATCCGCAAACCGACAAGCGCAGCACGCTCGA
>CBDTZF010000133.1:0-6961 GCA_965364825.1 uncultured Rhodocyclaceae bacterium
GCGCTGCGCTTGTTGCAACACGAAACGCCCCAACGGGCTGAGCTGGTTCTTGCGGCCCCCCTCGAACAAGGTTTCGCCGAGTTCTTCCTCGAGTTGTTTGAGCGATATCGAGAGCGCGGCCGGCGTACGGTGCACGCGGCTGGCCGCTTCGACCAGGTTCTGGCTTGTGGCGACGGCGACGAAGTACTGAAGTTGGGCGATTTTGATCGACATGGTCAAGGCTTTTGGCGCTTGGGCGTAGTTTAAATAGAATTAAATGTATCGTAAAAATAACTGGATTGTTTTAATTCCTCCGCGGCGCATACTCGCATCACAGGCCAGCAGTGACAAGGCCGCCATCCGAGTCCGATCCAGGAGGAGCCCCATGGAACAAAGCAAGCAGAATTACATCGCCGGTGAATGGTTGAGTGGCGAGAGCGAAATCGAGAACATCAACCCGTCCGATACCCGCGATTGCATCGGCATGTACGCGCAGGCCTCCACGGCGCAGCTCGATCAGGCCATCGAGGCGGCCCGCGCGGCGCAAAAAGTCTGGGCGAGCAAGGGCCTGGAGCACCGCTACAAGGTGTTGATGGCGATCGGGCAGGAGCTCATGAGCCGCTCCGCCGAAATTGGCAAGGAGCTGGCCCGTGAAGAAGGCAAGCCGGCGGCCGAGGGCACAGGCGAGGTCTACCGCGCCGGTCAGTTCTTTACTTACTACGCCGCCGAAACCCTGCGCCAGATCGGCGATACGGCCGACTCGGTGCGCGACGGCATCGAAATCGATGTGCGCCGTGAGCCGATCGGCGTGGTTGCGATCATTTCGCCGTGGAATTTTCCGATTGCCACTGCCTCGTGGAAGATCGCCCCGGCGCTCGCGTTCGGTAACGCCGTGGTGTGGAAGCCGGCCAACCTGACGCCGGCCAGCGCGGTGATTCTGGCCGAAATCATGTCGCGCCAGGATATCCCCAAGGGTTTGTTCAACCTCGTCATGGGGTCGGGTTCACGCATCGGTCAGGCCTTGATCGAAAGCCCGGGCATCAACGCGATTTCCTTCACCGGCTCGGTCCCCGTGGGCAAGGGCATTGCCTCGGCTGCGGTGCAGAACTTGACCAAGGTGCAGCTCGAAATGGGTTCGAAGAACGCGCTCGTGGTGATGGACGACGCCGATCTGGATCTGGCAGTGACCTGCGCGGCCGGCGGTGCGTTTGGTGGCACGGGGCAGAAATGTACGGCCTCCTCGCGACTGATCGTGCACGAGCGCATCCATGATGCCTTCGTTGAAAAGATGATCGTCGCCACCCGCGCGCTGAAAGTGGGTCACGCGCTCGAAGCGGGTACCCAGCTCGGCCCGGTGGCCAGCGAGGCGCAATTGAAAAGCAATCTTTCCTGGCTCGATGTCGCGGCCGAAGAAGGCTGCGAGCGGGTCGTCGGCGGTGAGCAGCTTGAAATGGCGACGCCGGGTTACTACATGGCGCCGACATTGTTCATCGGTTCGCGCAACGACATGCGCGTCAACCGTGAAGAACTCTTTGCGCCGATGGCCTGCGTGATCAAGGCCGGCGGTTACGAGGAAGCGCTGTCGCTGGCCAATGACACCCGCTTCGGCCTCACCGCCGGCATCATGACCGGCTCGCTTTCGCGTGCCACGCACTTCCGCCGCAATGCGCGCGTCGGTTGCGTGATGGTCAATCTGCCGACGGCCGGCACTGATTACCACGTGCCCTTCGGCGGTCGCGGCGATTCGAGCTACGGCCCGCGCGAGCAGGGTGGCTACGCGGTCGAGTTCTACACCCACGTGAAGACCGGCTACATCGCTGCGGGTGCTCCGGCATGAGCACCGCCGAAGAATTCACCACGGCCGGCCCACGCATCGACGCGATGCAATATGGCAACTGGTCGGAGAAGATTTTCCGCCAGATGCGCGAAGGCGGCGTCGATGCGGTTCATGTGACGATCGCCTATCACGAACTATTCCGTGAAACAGTCACCAACATCGAAGCGTGGAACCGCCGGTTCGAGCGCTTCCCCGACCTCATCTTTCACGGCAAGTGGGCGAGCGATGTGGCGCTGGCGCGGCGCACGGGACGCACCGCGATCTTTTTTGGTTTCCAGAATCCGTCGCCGATCGAGGACGACATCGGACTGGTCGAGATCGTCCACGCGCTGGGCGCGCGCTTCATGCAACTGACCTACAACAACCAGTCGCTGCTGGCGACGGGTTGCTATGAAGCCGAAGACCCGGGTCTGACACGCATGGGCAAGCAGGTGGTGCGCGAGATGAACCGCGTCGGCCTGGTGGTCGATATGTCGCACTCGGCGCAGCGTTCGACGCTCGAAGCGATCGAGCATTCGACGCGGCCGATCGCCATCACCCACGCCAACCCGAGCTTCTGGCACGAGGCCTTGCGCAACAAATCCGATGAGGTGCTCAAGGCGCTGGGGCAGAGCGGCGGCATGTTCGGTTTTTCGCTCTATCCGCACCACCTCAAGGACAAGAGCGCGTGCACACTGCAAAGCTTCTGCGAGATGGTCGCGCATACCGCCGAGATGGTGGGCGTCGATTCCCTGGGCCTCGGCTCCGATCTGTGTCAGGACCAGCCCGACAGCGTGGTGGACTGGATGCGCGCCGGGCGCTGGACCAAGGAAGTCGACTACGGCGAGGGCTCGGCAACGGATCGCGCCTTCCCGGAACAGCCGTCCTGGTTCCGCGACAACCGCGACTTCGGAAACATTGCGGACGGATTGCGTGCCGCAGGTTTCTCGGCCGAAGAGGCTGGAAAAATCATGGGCGGCAACTGGCTGCGCTTCTTTGAAGAGAATTTCGTACCCCGCTGATATCGACAACGCGATGCTGCGGTCAAAGAAGCCGCGCGCGCATCGAGGAGAGATCAATGAGTCAAACAGATACCAACGACCTTCCGGTCGGACCCCATATCGAGTGGCCGTTATTCATCATGACCGCCGGCTTCATCGTCGCATTCTGCGTCTGGGCGCTTGCGGACATCGACAGCCTGTCGGCTGCGGTGGACTGGGGTTTCACCATGTCGGCGCGCTTCTTCGGCCTGTATTGGCAGATTCTGCTGCTGGGCACCTTTCTGATCAGCCTGGCGATCTGCGTATTGCCCGGTGCGGCCGCCAGGATGGGCGGGCGCGAGGTGCCGGAGTTCAACTATTTTCAGTGGAGCTCGATGATCATGTGCACGCTGCTGGCTGGCGGCGGCGTGTTCTGGGCGGCGGGCGAGCCGATGGCGCATTTCTTGTCGCCGCCGCCGTATTTCGAGGGGGTCGCCGCCAAATCACCCGAAGCGGTCGGACCCGCGCTGGCGCAAGCCTTCATGCACTGGGGGTTTCTGGCATGGGCGATTCTCGGCTCACTGACCACCATCATGCTCATGTACTACCACTACGAAAAAGGACTGCCGCTGGCGCCGCGCACCCTGCTCTACCCGGTGTTCGGTGAGCGCGCCATTTCGGGCCCGATCGGCTGGATTGCCGACGCAAGCTGCATCATCGCGGTGGTGGCCGGCACGGTGGGCCCGATCGGCTTCCTCGGCTTGCAGGTGTCGTACGGCCTGAATGCGCTGTTCGGCATTCCCGATGTGTTCTCCACCCAGGCGCTGGTGATTGCCGGTCTGGTGACCATTTACACTGCCTCGGCGGTGAGCGGTATCAACCGCGGCATCCAATTGCTCAGCACGATCAACATCGTGCTCGCTGCGGTGCTGCTGGTATTCATTCTGGTGGCCGGGCCGACCGGCTTCATCTTCAGCAACTATTTCAGTGGCTTCGGCACCTATCTGAGCGAATTCTTCGGCATGGCGCTTTATCGCGGCGACGCTGGCCTGTTTGCCGATCCAGGCTGGCTCGGCTGGTGGACGGTGTTCTTCTGGGGCTGGTTCCTCGGCTACGGGCCGCTGATGGCGATGTTCATCGCGCGTGTCAGCCGCGGGCGTTCGATCCGCTCGATCATCATCATGCTGTCGATTGTCGCGCCGATTGTCACCACCATCTGGTTCACCATCGTCGGCGGCACTGGCCTGGGCATGGAAATCGCCAATCCGGATTCGGTCGCCAAAGCATTCGAAGGCTTCAACCTGCCGGCCGCGCTGCTGTCGATCACGCAGAACCTGCCGCTGGGCTTCCTCGTCTCGGTACTGTTCCTGATCCTCACGACGATCTTCGTGGCAACCACGGGGGACTCGATGACTTACGTGATCTCGGTGGCGATGTCGAACCAGGATCGCTCGTCGGTCGGCGTCCGGGTGTTTTGGGGACTAGCCATGGGCGCCATGGCCGTGATCCTGATCTACACCGGCTCGGGCGGCATCGGCAAGCTGCAAAGTTTCATTGTGGTCACAGCGGTACCCGTGTCACTGGTCTTGCTGCCCTCGCTGTGGGATGCGGTGCGCATCACCCTGCTTAAGGGACGTGAGCGTGGAGCGCTTCGTCCGGTGCAGGCCTCTTCGCGCGCCTGAACCCATCCGTATCGACCTTGAAGAAATCGGAGATTGCCATGCAGGAAAACCGCGTTTCGCAAACGACTCAATCCCCCCGGCGCAGCCCGGAAACCGTCATGAAGCTTGCCCGCATGGGCGCCTTTCACCAGTCCAGACTGTCGTTCATGCGGCAACTTCTACGCCGCGTGAAGCGTGAAAACTGGCAGTTCGAGCGCCCGATATGGACCATCGACGACAAGGGCGTGGGGCGGGCGGTGTACACCGCGAAAGGGCCGGCGCGCTGCTACAGCCTGGTTGCCTTTTCACATGATCTCGACCCGTCGATGCGCTCCGACCGGGTTATCGCCACCGCCTGGGACGCCACCTTTACGATGTTTGACGGCATCCCGACGGAGGCCGACCTCGATCGCCTCGAAGCCAATGTGCCCAAGCAGGAGGCCGGCCGGATTTCCAGCCAGGAGCTGTGTCTGGCGCGCGCCAACCGTTCGGTGCGCCTGTTCGACCACGTCGTCGAAGCGCTTGCCGAGGGCCGCCAGCCAGACATGGAGTTCGTCGAGGAAGTGGGTTATTTGATGCGCACCACGGCGGTGTATGGCAGCGGCAAGTTCGGCGCCTCCGACCGCGATCGGGTCGCCGAGCGCGAAGAGCTTTCGGCGCCGTTCCAGGCCGAGATGCTCACCGTGTTCCTGATCCGCGCCTTCACGCTCGATCTGGTCGAGCATCTCGCGTCGGTTCGCGCGCCGAACAGTGCCGTGGTGATCGATCCGGACAGCCGTCGTCGCTTTGGCGTCGGCAATTCCACCGGACTGGGCATGGCGCCCTTCCTCATGAACCATCCGGTGCTGCTCAACAACTGGGTCTTGGCGCGCGAGACCGCGCTGCAACGCGTGCGCTCAGTGCGCGTCCCCACGGCAGAAGAAGTCGAAGTGTTCCGCGACTTCGTGCAGCGTGCTGCGAATGATGCCGAACATTGGCGTTCCGGCCATGAATTGCAGGTGACCCGAATCAAGCGATTGCGCGAGGACTTTGTTCGGCTGAGTGCCAAGATCAACGAAGGGCTTGCGGCGGAGTATCCGTGGGACGCGCTCTATCGCTGGGCCGAATCGACCTTGTCGCTCGAAGGGCAGGAGCAGTTGGTGTCCTTGTTGCTCGAGCCCTATGGCGAACTTGTCGATGAACTCGGCGAGACCATGCGCGCCGATGAGCAGAGCGCTTTCCCGATCCACGGCGAGATGAAAATCGAGGCGTTGCGCGACATTCTGGACACCCATGAACAATGGGTGTCCGCGATCGACTTTGCTGAAGAGCGCAATCGCGCGCTGTTCTGGTACGTGTCGGAAGAAAAGCTCGAGCCGCGCATCGGCAAGCGCTTCACCGAGCCGGGCCAGGAACTCGAACAACCGCTGGCGGTCGCGCGCGACGTCTATCTGTTGCAAGAGACGCTCAAATCGGCGGATGGCAAAGAGACCGTCGCGGCCTTTCTGCTGCGCCATCCGGAGCACCGTCACATCGTGCGACGCGTGCAGCTGGCGCCGCAGTACCCGTTCGCTGAAATTCAGGACAACCTGATCGGTCAGGAGATGCTGCCGATCGATCTGCTGCGCTGCAAGTTGTCGTTCTTCGGTGCGATCCGCTTCGACCCGCGTTCGGACCGCTGGGTGCGCATCAACATGTACAAGAACGCGCCGTTTCCGCACGAACTCGATCGCCAGCCGGCCGACGACTGGTCGTACCCGCGTCTCACTCAACAGGAGCAAAAGCAGTGAATCTTTCCCTGAACGAAATCGAGGGCCTCTGCAAAAAGGCGGCACGCGGCGCGGGCATGTCCTGGGGTCTGGCCGAGGAGGCCGCCAAGGCCGCGCGCTGGTTGTCGGCGCACGGCATGGAAGGCCCGGCCTTGCTGGCCGCGCAACTGCGCGAGAACGACTGTGTCGATTATGGGCAGCTCGCGCCGCAGATCAACGCGTCTCGCTGGTCCGGCGGCGAACGGCCGATGTGTCCGCTGATCACCGGGGCCACGCTCAGCGACCATGCACACTTGTTCGCCGGCGACGCCGAAATCACGCTCGATGCGGTGGCTCACCCTGTCCTACTGGCACCCTTCGCCAGTCGTCTGGCGAGCAGCCGCGCCGAAACGGTCAGCTTGTCCTGGTCGGGCTGTCGTCTCGACTTCGATGCCGCCGGAGACATGTTCCGCGATCCGGAGTGCGATCCTACGGCCGATGCCGAGGCCACCGTCATCTGCGCGATCAAACCCGCGAGGCACGAGGGCATCGCCGTGGAAGGGCCGTCACCGACAGTGCAGGAATCGGTGCTGGACTACCTCACGACGCTCGCCACACGAACCTATGTTCCGGCCTCCGAAGCGTCGCGCGCACAAGGTGCAGGTTCAAGCCTCAGCGACAACGACTGACCGACATTTTTCGATTTTTCGACAAGGAATCCATTCGCCATGACCCACCCCATTCAAAGAATCGGCGGCAGCCCGCGCTTCAGTGCGATCGTCATCCACAACGAGACGG
>CBDTZF010000134.1:0-6949 GCA_965364825.1 uncultured Rhodocyclaceae bacterium
AGCACCTGCTTCATCAGATAGATACGACCGCGCGGGCCATCGAGTTCGTCGCCCAGCAGTAGGTAGGTCGGACAGGTGGCGGTACAAAAGCCGCAGTGCACACACTTTCTCAGGATGGCTTCAGCGGCCTCGCCGTCTCGGGTGTTCTTGAACTCGGGTGCCAGCGTGGTTTGCATGGGGATTCTCGAAAGACAGTGGGTGTCGCGTCAAACAGGCCTGCGCAGCGCGATCACAAGGCTTCGTACATGCGCCCCGGATTGAAAACGCGCTGCGGATCGAAGGCCTGTTTCAGACCAAGGTGAATGCGCATCAGCGGCTCGGCGAGCGGCGAGAACACGCCCGCGCCAGACGCATCCGCACCACGGAACAGCGTGGCGTGCCCGCCTGCGCCCTTCGCCGCAGCGCGCATCTGTTCGCTCGCCGCCGCGCTGCGCCACCAGCGCTGGGCGCCACCCCATTCGATGAGCTGATTGCCGGGTAGAGACAAGGCTGCTGTGGTCGAGGGCACCGACAGGCGCCACAGGCATTCGCCTCCCGGCGCGTCGCCGTTATTCACGGAAAAGAAATCATGGCTCTGGTCGCGCACACTGGACCACCAGGCAGCAGCACTTTCAGGATCGATTTCTTCGCCGCCGAGCGTCTTGCGAGCCGCGTTCACCGCTGCCGCGGCGCCGACGAGACGAATATGCAGGCTCCCCTGGTGCCACGCGCTGGCATTAAGTGGCAAGGGCTTACCGGCCCACGCGTTGAGCTGTTCAAGCGCACCGGCTTCGTCGATTTCGAATGCGAGCGTCGCCGAGGCGACGGGAACCGGCATGACCTTGAGCGAGACCTCGCAGATCACGCCCAGTACGCCAAGTGAACCCGCCATCAAGCGCGACACGTCGTAACCGGCCACATTCTTAATGACCTGTCCGCCGAAGCTGAGCACCTCACCCTTGCCGTTAAGCAAGGTCGTGCCCAGCACATAGTCGCGCACGGCGCCGACACTGGCACGCGACGGGCCCGACAATCCGGCCGCGACCATGCCGCCGACGGTGCCATCGGGTGCGAAGCGTGGCGGCTCGAACGGGAGGCACTGGCCCTTTTCAGCCAGCGTCGCTTCAAGTTCCGCCAGTGGCGTGCCCGCCCGCGCGGTCACTACCAGTTCGGTCGGCTCGTAGCTGCTGATGCCGGTCAGTGGCCGCATGTCGAGCGGATTGCCGCGCGGCGTGCCACCGTAGAAGGCTTTGGTGTCACCGCCGCGAATACATAGCTCGGTCTTTTCGTCGCGCGCCTCGAGCACCTGGTCGACAAGTTGCTTGAGCACCGGATCCTGGATATCCATCAGAACCTCGGCAACTCGGGAAATGGCAGCATGCCGCGATGGACATGCATTTTTCCGTATTCGGCACAGCGCTGCAGCGTCGGGATGGCCTTGCCCGGATTGAGCAGCCCCTGCGGATCGAAGGCCCGTTTGACGGCGAACATCTGCTCGTTTTCAGCAGACGAGAACTGCACGCACATCGAATTGAGCTTCTCGACGCCGACGCCGTGTTCGCCGCTGACCGTGCCACCAAAGCGCACGCTGGTCTCAAGAATTTCGGCGCCGAATTCCTCGCAGCGACGCATCTGTTCGGGGTCGTTCGCGTCGAACAGGATCAGCGGGTGCAGGTTGCCATCGCCGGCATGGAACACGTTGGCGCAGCCCAGGCCGTACTTGTCCTCCATCTGCGCGATCGCACGCAACATCTCGGCCAGTCGCTTGCGCGGAATCGTCGAATCCATGCACATGTAGTCGGGGCTGATCCGGCCCGATGCGGGGAAGGCATTCTTGCGTCCGCTCCAGAAGGTCAGGCGTTGTTTTTCGTCGCGGCTGACATCGATGCGCTTCGCGCCACTGTGCTCGAGCACATCCGTCATGCGGCTGATTTCTTCTTCCACTTCCTCCGGCGTACCGTCGCTCTCGCACAGCAGGATGGCGGCCGCGTCGAGGTCGTAGCCGGCATGCACGAAGCCTTCCACCGCCTCGACCATGCGCTTGTCCATCATCTCCAGCCCGGCCGGAATGATGCCCGCCGCAATCACATTGGCGACCGCAGTGCCGGCCGACTCGAGATCGGCAAAACTCGCCATGATGCAGCGTGCGAGTGGCGGTTTGGGGAGCAGCTTGACCGTCACTTCGGTGACCACCGCGAGCATGCCCTCGCTGCCGATGAGGACGGTCATCAGATCGAGGCCGGCAGTATCGAGTGCGGCCGAGCCAAACTCCACCGCATCGCCTTCAACCGTAAAACCACGCACGCCCATCACGTTGTGCAGCGTCAGACCGTATTTGAGGCAATGCACACCGCCCGCGTTCTCGCCGACGTTGCCACCGATGGTGCAGGCGATCTGGCTTGATGGGTCCGGTGCGTAATACATGTCGTGCGGCGCGGCCGCCTCACTGATCGCCAGGTTGCGAACGCCGCTTTGCACCACCGCGGTGCGCGCAACCGGGTCGACCCTGATGATTTTGTTGAACTTCGCCAGCGACAGCGTGACGCCCAGGCGATGGGGCAGCGCCCCACCCGACAATCCGGTGCCGGCGCCGCGCGCCACCACCGGCACCTGCATGGCATGGCAAGCCTTGAGTATCGCACTCACCTGCGCGTCGTTTTCCGGCAGCGCAACCACCATCGGCGATTCGCGGTAGGCGGTGAGGCCGTCGCATTCGTAGGGCACCGTATCTTCGTTGCGCGACAGGATGGCTTCGGCAGGAAGAATCGCGCCGAGCGCGGCAACCACTTCCTGCTGTCGCGCGAGGCGGTCGGTGTCCTTGTCGCGATCGTCGCGGGTTTGTTCCGGGGCGGTCACACTCATGTCATCAAGCTCCTGTGCCTTCCTCAACTGCCGCCCACGAGCATCATGAGCCCGTCGCCTAGCTTCAGGCTGTAGAAGGCGATCATTCCCAAAATACCCGTAAAGAGAAAGTAGTAAATCGTTGGAATGAGTGTCATTCGCAAAACCGTTCCTTCGCGTCCCAAGGTGCCGACAGTTGCGGATGCGGCCACCACATTGTGGATAGCAATCATGTTGCCTGCTGCAGCGCCGACCGCCTGCAATGCGACCATCATGGCGGTGGACACGCCGAGATTGACAGCCACATTGAACTGGAAATCCGACAGCATCAGATTTGACACGGTGTTGGAACCCGCGATAAACGCACCCAGCCCCCCCACGGCGGGGGCAAACAATGGATATACGTCACCTACGCTGTCGGCGACAAACTGCGCCATCGCAACAGGCATGGATACCAGGTCGGCAGCGTTCACCCCGGAATTGATCAGGATTCGCACCATTGGAATGGTAAAGATCAGCACAAAGCCGGCACCAAGCAGTGTACGGGTGGACTCCGAGACGGCTTTTCCGAAGTCGCCCGGGCTCATGCGATGCATGAAAGCCGTGATGATGACGACCATCAACAGAATACCGCCGGGCAGGTACAGCGGCTGGATGCTCCCCGAGATGCCCGCTTCCCCAAGGATGTCGGCCCACTTGATGTCGATCGAGGTCAACGCTTCCTTTAACCAAGGCAATACACGGGATGCAACGAGAATGACCGCCAGCAGCACGTAGGGAATCCAACCCATGAGGGTTGAAATCTGCCGTTTTCCAAGATCATCGTCGAGTCTGATTTCGAAGGCGCCATGCCAGTCCTTCGGCCAGGAGCTCAAGGGGGCGAAATCCCAAATCTCTTTTGGTACCAGAAAACCGGCGCGCGCTGCGGGGACCACGATGGCCAGGCCCACCATGGCACCGATCATCGATGGAAATTCCGGCCCGAGAAATACACCGGCCAGCACATAAGGGACAACGAAGCACACACCGGCAAACAGTGCGAACGGTGCAATGCTCAATCCCTCGGTCCAAGAGCGTTTCTCGCCGAAGAAGCGCACCATGATCACGACCAGTATCAGCGGCATGAACAAGCCAACGATACCGTGAAGAATGGCCACTTCCGACACAATGGTACGGAAGTAATTGGCCCATTCCAGACCGCCGGTACTCAGTTGCTCGGTGATGGCGGCATGGTTGAGACCGCCAGTCACGCCGACAATCATTGGGGTGCCGACAGCACCGAACGATACCGGTGTGGACTGGATCATCATGCCGACCACCACGGCGCCAAGCGCGGGGAACCCGAGGGCCACCATCAGCGGTGCCGCCACGGCCGCGGGCGTACCGAAACCCGACGCGCCTTCAATGAAGCAACCAAACAGCCAAGCAACGATGATCGCCTGAACGCGCCGGTCCGGACTGATGCCGGAAAATCCATTACGAATCGCCTTGATGCCACCCGAGTGCTTGAGCGTGTTCAGAAGCAGAATTGCTCCGAAAACGATCCACAGGATCGACACGGTCAGTATCAGCCCCTGGAGCGTGGATGCCAGCACACGATTGAAGCTCATCTGCCAGGCAAACAGCGCGATCAGCGCCGCAACAATATAGACGACAGGCATTGCCGTCTTCGCCGGCATGCGAAAACCGATGAGCAACACACCGGCGAGCAGTATTGGCGTGAACGCAAGCAGTGCGAGAACCGTGATACTCATGATGTTGCCCCTTCGTTATTGACTCGCACTTTGAGCCGTGCGTTAAAAACGTAGTTTCACCGAGCGGTGACGAATAGTGAGCAGGAAGCTGGAGACGGGTAGCCGTGGAGAACGGAAAAAATGACCTGTAAGGCCTTGTGATTCCGAAGGGCTGTATTCAACTTAAATGTTGATCGTGTGTCGATGCTCAATGATGGTAAGGCATTGAGTGTTGGGCAATCGCCTATCAAATGGTCGTTTCAACACTTAAGTTGAATACAGCCTTCCGAAGAAACATATGACTTAAGTCGTACGATAGTGCCTTGTCGCGATTGGCGCCAGAAGAATTGATTCATTCCTCAAGGCGGCGGGATTCCGATCAACTACCAGCGGTCTCGTGATCGTCCATGGAATCAACGACGACAATGCACAGTTCACGGGGACCATGGGCGCCGGTAACCAGACTCCCCTCGATGTCGGTGGTGCCACTGGCGCCGGTAATGAGGCAAGCGTTACGCGGTGCGGGGTCGTCGGCCTCGCGAGCCACTTCGGCGTAGTCTTCGAGGTGCCAGAGCAACGCGTTCAAGGGCACGGCGACGATGCTCACCGCCGGTAGAAAATGAAACAGGATCGGCGTGTCTGCGCTCGAGTGAACCACCACTGAACCCGTTTCCGCAATGCCCCATCGGGCCAGTCCAACCGCAACGCCGTCATCGAGCTTAGAACTGGTATTGAACCCGGCGCCTGCCCAATCCAACGCGGACAACGCTGCGGCAGGTTGTACGCAGATGTCCAGGGGTAGATCGCGTGTCTGAACAAATTGCCTGACGAATGCAGGCAGTTCAAGGAGTGACGCAATGCGTACAGCGTTGGCGGCGACTTTCGGGCCGTTGATTCGGTCCATGAATGCATCGACCACGGTGTCCGCGCATCGCGGCGGGCGTATTGCATCCAGGTCGGTCAGCAGCGCGCGTGCCTGTTGGTCAATCGATGCAACCTGCGTCGCACGCTCGCCGGCGAGTCCGCCAAGCGCCTTGAATATCTCCTCGCGCGCGCTTTGGCTCATCATACTTTCCGTTGCCGGGCCGCCCGACTGTTGAGGAACGTGGTGCGTTCCGGGGCCGGAAAATCGCGTTCGCCCGTCCAGCCACCGGCCAGTGGCATGGATCGAATCCAGCCACCTCGCCGAAACAGTCGCATCCACACGATCGACAGCCGGGTGGCGAGATGATAAATCCGCGGACGCCGCGCCGCCCAGGCCCAGGCGCCAATGCCTGCGCGTACCGCCGCCGGCTCCAATCCCTCGCGCCAGCTTCGGTCACGCCAGCCGCGTAGCAGCGTAGGTATGGGAATCTCTACCGGACAGACTTCCAGGCACTTGCCGTTGAGGGTGCACACATGGGGCAAATCCCGCGACTCTTTCAAGCCATCGAACACGGGGGTCAGCACGGCGCCCATCGGGCCGGGGTAGGTTCCTCCGTAGGCATGACCACCGATCTGTCGATAGACGACGCAGTGATTCAGGCACGCGCCGCAACGTATACAGCGCAACATGTCCTTGAGACCGGTCTGCAGCATGCGCGTCCTGCCGTTGTCGACCAGCACGATGTGCATCTCTTCCGGTCCGTCCGCATCACCGGCCCGTTTCGGACCGCAGTGAAAGGTGGTGTATTGCGTGAAGTCGGCGCCGGTGGCGGAACGTACCAGCAGCCGCAACAGGACAAAGGCGTGCTCGATGGACGGCACCAGTTTCTCGATCCCGGCGGTCACGATGTGCACACGCGGCGGCGTGGTCGACAGTTCGGCGTTACCTTCGTTGGTGACGGTGCAGGTCGCCCCGGTATCGGAAATCAGGAAATTGGCGCCCGAGATGCCCACATCTGCCGACAGGAAACCCTTTCGCAATTCGCGTCGCGCACTGGCGACCAATGCCGGAATCGCATCGTCCGCCGGGGGCTCGCGATGCTTTGCACGAAACAGCGCGACCACCTCTTCGCGGGTTTTGTGCATCGCCGGCCAGACGATATGCGAGGGCGTCTCGTGGGCCAGTTGCACGATGTGTTCGGCAAGATCGGTTTCTATACGCTCGATTCCGGCTGCCTCCAGCGCATACGGCAGGCCGATTTCCTCACCGAGCATCGATTTCGCCCGAGTGACGCGCTTTGCGTTGCTTGCCTTGCAGATGTCGACGACGATCTGACAGGCCTCGTCCGCAGTACGCGCCCAGTGCACCGTCGCGCCAGCCGCCTGCGCGTTGCGTTCAAAGGTCTGCAGATAGTGTGCAAGGTTCTCCAGTACGTGATCCTTGATCCGCCGTCCGCGTTGACGCGCTGCTGCAAATTCGGGGAAGTCGGCGATTGCCGCCGTCCGTTTGGTCTCGGCGGTACCCGCGGTGC
>CBDTZF010000135.1:0-6940 GCA_965364825.1 uncultured Rhodocyclaceae bacterium
GCGCCGGCGCTGGCTTTGCTGTTTGATATGGAGCAAAGCGCCACCGGGGTGCTGATACTATCCTTGGCGCTCGGCACGCCGGTGTTGTCGCTGCTCGGTGCCGTGGGCGCGGCGTTGACGCTCGGCTTGCGCGGCGGTGGTATGTTGCTCGCCCTGCTGGTGCTGCCGTTGTTCGTGCCGATCCTCATTTTCGGCGCAGGCGCGGTGGATGCGCATTTGGGCGGCACCGGTGCCGCGGCGCATTTTCTGCTACTTGGAGGCGGATCGCTAGGCGCGCTCGCCTTGGCGCCGTGGGCGTGTACGGCGGCCTTGCGAATCGCGGTAGAGTAGAGCCCCCCTGAATAAGTCGGGTCGGCCAATAATGCCGGCTGGACGCGTTTTCCGACAGACGATGGATACCGTACATAGCGCACAGCGCGCCCCACGTTTCAGCCTGTTCCGCTACGCGGCGCCGCAGTTGTTTTACCCGCTGGCCGGCCGCCTGGCGCCGTGGTTTGCCGCGGCCGCTGCCGCGCTGGCGCTGATCGGGCTGTACCTCGGCTTTTTTGTTGCCCCGACCGATGCAGTTCAGGGCGAGGTCTATCGCGTCATCTTCATCCATGTGCCGGCCGCCTGGATGTCGATGTTCATCTATCTGGTAATGGCGTTCTGGTCGGCAATCGGCGTGGTGTTCAACACCCGAATGTCGGCGATGATGACCCAGGCGCTGGCGCCGACCGGGGCGATGTTTTGTTTTGTGGCGCTGTGGACGGGCGCCTTGTGGGGCCGGCCGACATGGGGCGCCTACTGGGTGTGGGATGCACGCCTGACCTCGCAACTGCTGCTGTTGTTTCTTTATTTCGGATTCATTGCGCTGACGGGCGCTATCGAAGATTCGCGCCGTGCCGACCGCGCCGGCGCCATTCTCGCACTGGTTGGCGCGGTGAATGTGCCGATCATCTATTTTTCGGTGAGCTGGTGGAACACCTTGCACCAAGGTGCGTCGGTGAGCCTGACGCAAGCGCCGAGCATGGCCTCGACCATGCTGTGGGGCATGCTGATCATGGCTCTGGCCGCGTGGGCCTACACCATCGCCGTGGTGATGTGGCGGGTGCGCGCGCTGATTCTCGAGCGCGAACGGCACACCGAGTGGGTCGGTGCCGAACTCGACGGCGTAGAGTGCGAGGCATGAACTGGGGTTCGTGGTCGGAATTCTGGCAGATGGGTGGTGCCGGTTTTTTTGTGTGGGGCTCGTACGGCCTTACCTTTGCGCTGATCGCGGTGGAACTTGTGCTGGTGCTTCAGCGTCGGAAACACGTAGTGAGCCGCTTGCAACGTTTGCGCCGCGCCATGAAAAGTAACGCGGTGCGCAGGGAGAAGGGTGAATGAAAGCCAGACACAAACGTCTGACGCTGGTGGTCGCGGGGGTTGCGTTGCTCGGTGGCGCGGTGGCGCTGGTGTTGTCCGCCTTCCAGCAGAATCTGGTGTTCTTCCATACGCCGACCGAAGTGGCCGAGGGCAAGGCGCCCAGTGGCCGCACCTTCCGCATTGGCGGTATGGTCGAGGACGGCTCGATCCAGCGCGGCGCCGACGGCATGACGGTTCACTTCGTCATTACCGACACCGCCAAGTCGATTCCGGTGGCTTACAAAGGAGCGCTGCCCGACCTGTTCAAGGAAGGCAAGGGTGCCGTGGTGCAGGGCGCGCTCGACGCCAACGGAGAGTTCACCGCCAGCGAAGTGCTCGCCAAGCACGATGAGAATTACATGCCACCCGAGGCGCAGGATGCGATCGATCAGGCGCGTAAAACGGCCGCGACGGTAAGCCAATGATGATCCGGTCAAGCGCCGTAGGTTGGGCCGGCGAAGCAAGCCCAACATTCCGGTGGGGGCCTATATTGTTGGGCTTCGCCACGCTCTGCCCAACCTACTTACCTGTCTGAGGTTTCCAGGATGATCCCCGAACTCGGTAACTTCGCCCTCATCATCGCCTTCCTGATATCGCTCGTGCTGGGCGTCGTGCCGCTGGTGGGGGCGCACCGCAACCGCGCTGCGCTGGTGGCGGTGGCGCGCCCCGCCGCGCAAGGTCAGTTCGTGTTCGTGGCGCTGTCCTTTGCCTGTCTGACCTGGGCCTTCGTCACCAACGATTTTTCCGTGCAGTACGTCGCTCAGCACTCCAACAGTGCGCTACCGCTGCAATACCGCATCACCGGCGTGTGGGGCAGTCATGAGGGTTCGCTGCTGCTGTGGGGGCTGATCCTCGCCTTGTGGACGCTGGCGGTGACGGTGTTTTCGCGTTCGCTGCCGGATGTCTTCGTGGCCCGTGTGCTCGGCGTGCTCGGGCTGGTCAGCGCCGGTTTCCTGTCCTTCATCCTGTTCACCTCCAACCCCTTCCTGCGCTTGGTGCCGGGTGCCGCCGAGGGGCAGGATCTGAATCCGCTGCTGCAGGATCCGGGCATGATCATCCATCCGCCGCTGCTCTATATGGGCTATGTCGGTTTTTCGGTAACGTTTGCCTTTGCCATTGCGGCGCTCATTTCCGGGCGATTCGACGCCGCCTGGGCGCGCTGGTCGCGGCCGTGGACGACGGTCGCGTGGGTGTTTCTTACGCTTGGCATCGCGGTCGGTTCCGGCTGGGCGTATTACGAACTCGGCTGGGGCGGTTGGTGGTTCTGGGATCCGGTCGAGAACGCCTCGTTCATGCCTTGGCTGGTTGGCACCGCACTGATTCACTCGCTGGCGGTGACCGAGAAACGCGGCGCTTTCCGCAGCTGGACGGTGCTGCTCGCGATTGCCGCGTTCTCGCTGTCGTTGCTGGGCACCTTCCTGGTGCGCTCCGGCGTGCTCACTTCGGTGCACGCCTTCGCCACCGATCCAAAGCGTGGCCTCTACATCCTCGCCTTGCTGGTGCTGGTGATCGGCGCTTCGTTGGTGCTGTTCGCATGGCGCGCGCCAAAGCTGTCCGGAGGCGGCAAGTTCTCGCTGGCATCGCGGGAATCGGTGCTGCTGATCAACAACGTGCTGCTCGCGGTGGTGGCCACCTCGGTGTTGCTGGGCACGCTGTACCCCTTGTTTCTCGACGCCCTCGGTCTGGGCAAGATCTCGGTCGGCCCGCCGTATTTCGAAGCCGTGTTCATGCCGCTGATGGTGCCGGTGGTGCTGATCATGGCGGTCGCCCCGTTCGTGCGCTGGAAGAAGCACGCGCTCGGCCCCCTGTTGCGACGCGTGGCGCCGTGGTTGCTGGGCAGCATTGCTGCCGGCGTTGTCGTGGCGTGGGCTGCCGACGCGTTGCGCGTGCGCATGGTGATTGGTCTGACGCTGGCCGCGTGGGTGCTGATCGCCAGCTCGGTGTTGCTGCTCGACCGCCTGCGGGAGCGGCCGGGGACGGCCTTCGTCGTTCGCCTGCGCGGTATTCCGCGTGCCTGGTGGGGCATGTGGTGCGCGCATCTGGGCATTGGCGTGTTCATCATCGGCGTGACGCTGGTGAATGGCACGCAGACCAATGCCGACGTGAAGATGCAGGTCGGTGATGTGGCGCATCTGGCCGGCTACGATTTCGCGCTGATGGCCGTCACCGACGCGCCGGGGCCGAACTATTCAGCCGCGCGCGGTGAACTCAAGGTCACGCGGGACGGCAAGGCGGTGACGACCTTGACGCCGGAGAAGCGGCTCTATCTTGCCCGGCAGATGCCGATGACCGAAGCGTCGATCGATATCGGGCTGTTCGGCGACATCTACGCCTCGATGGGCGAGCAGATCGATCAGACCACGTGGATCGTCCGCCTTTATCACAAGCCGTTCATCAACTGGGTCTGGGTCGGTTGCGGACTGATGGCGCTGGGTGGCGGTTTTGCCGCGGTCGATCGACGCTATCGCAGTCTGGCCGCACGCACCGCGCCAAATAGCGGTGCACAACAGATCGTTTGAGTCCGTATGAAAGCCAAGTTTCTCGTTCCGCTATTCCTGTTTCTACTGCTGGTCGGCTTTCTCGCCTTCGGCCTCAAGCTCAACCCGCGCGATGTGCCCTCGCCGCTGATCGACAAGCCGGCGCCGCAATTCGCGCTGGCGCGGCTCGACGATCCGTTGCAATCGCTGGGCCTGGACGATATGAAGGGCCAGGTATGGCTGCTCAATGTATGGGCGTCGTGGTGCGTCGCCTGCCGGCAGGAGCATCCGGTGCTGGTTTCATTGGCCGAGCGGCGCGAAGTGCCGATCATCGGGCTGAACTACAAGGAAGTACGCGGCGACGGCGGCATCGATATTCGCAAGGTGTCCGAGGACCAGGAGCTTCCGCTGGCCATTTCGCGTGCCAATGAATGGCTGCAATCGCATGGCGATCCCTACACCACGACGGTGCTCGATCTGGATGGCCGCGTCGGCATCGATTTTGGTGTCTACGGCGTGCCGGAAACCTTCCTCATCGACAAACACGGCGTGATTCGTTACAAGCAAACCGGACCGATCACGCCCGATTCGGTGCGCGACATTCTCTTGCCCAAAGTGGCAGCACTCAAGGCAGAGGCCTGAAAATGCGTCGATTCCTGATGGCCTTCGGGCTGTGTTTGTGCGCGCTCTCGGCCGGCGCTGCCTACGATGCCGGCATCCCGGCGGTGGCCGATCCGGCGCTCGAAGCGCGTGTGCACAAGCTCTCCGAAGTGTTGCGTTGCCTGGTCTGCCAGAACCAGTCGATTGCAGAATCCAACGCCGATCTGGCGCAGGATCTGCGTGCCCAGGTGCGCGAGCAACTGGGCGCCGGCAAAAGTGAACAACAGGTGATCGATTACATGGTGGCGCGCTACGGCGATTTCGTCCTTTACGAGCCGCCGATGCGCATCAGCACCTTGTTGCTGTGGGCCGGGCCGGCGGTGCTCGCGGTGGCCGGCGTCGGCTTTCTGCTGCTGCGTTTGTCGCGCCGCAGTCGGGAGACCGTGCAACACCTCGATGCGGGCCAGCGTGCGCGTGCGCGTGAGCTGCTCGATGACAATGAGCACGGCGAAGGCGGTGGAGCACAGTCATGACCGCATTCATCGTTGTCGCCGTGCTGCTGGTCGTCGGTGCGCTGCTGGTGCTCGTGCCGCCGTTGTTTGGCATCGGCGGACGTCGCGTGTCGCTGGAAGACGCGGGCACGGCACAGGCAAAGACCGCGCTCTCGGTGCTGCGCGAACAGCTTGCCGATCTGGAAACCGAACATGCCGCCGGTCGCGTGAGCGACGCCGATTACGAGCGCACACACGAAGAACTTGAACGCCGCGCGCTCGACGAGGGTGAGGCTCAGCCGGTGTCGCTGGCGCGACAGCCAGCGCGGCTGTTGGGCCTGGCAATCGTACTGCTGGTGCCCGCGCTGGCCGCGGTCATCTATCTGTCCATTGGCCAGCCCGACGGCCTCGATCCGGCCAAGGTGGCAGGCGATGCGGGTCCGCAGGTCACCGAGGCGCAGGTCGAAGAGATGGTGGCCACGCTGGCCGAACGCCTCAAGGCGGAACCGGACAACCCGCAGGGCTGGTACATGCTGGCGCGCTCGTACAACGCCATGGGTCGCTTTGACGAAGCCGCCGCCGCGTATGCGGAGCTGGCTGGCCGCGTGCCTGATGATGCGCAGGTGCTGGTCGACTGGGCCGATGCGCTGGGCGCTGCCAACGGCCGCGATCTGGCGGGCGAACCGGCGCGCCTGATCGACAAGGCGCTGGCGCTCGATCCCGCCAACATCAAGGCGCTGGCGCTGTCGGGGAGTGTGGCCTTCCAAGCCGAGGATTACGTACGCGCGGCCGCGCAATGGGAGCGCATCGTGGCGATGCTGCCGGCTGACAACGCGCTGGCAACGTCGATCCGCGGCGGCATCACTGAAGCGCGCTCGCGCGCCGGTTTGCCGCCACTGGCCGCGGCCAGCCCGACAGCGACTACCGCGTCCGATGGCGCGGGCATCGCGCTGGCCGGCCGATTGGCGCTGTCGCCCGATCTCGCCGCCAAGGCCGCGCCGGATGATGCCATCTTCATCTACGTGCGTCCGGTGGAGGGTGGCATGCCGTTCGCGATCCTGCGTCACACGGTGGCCGATCTTCCGCTCGCATTCGACTTCAATGGCGTGCCGTCGATGGCCGGCAAGCGTCCGATTCCGGCGCAGGTGGCGATCGGTGCGCGCATTTCCAAACACGGCAATGCCGGCGCACAGCCGGGCGATCTGGAAGCGACGGTGCAATCCGTGGCACCGGATGCGAAGCGCCTCGAACTCATCATCGACAGCGAGCGCGGCGCCACCTGAGCCAGCGTTTCCGGTTTCCAACGGATGTGCCCCACCCCCGCCGGAAGCGGCCGGATGCCCCGATTTCGTCGAAACGGATTGGGCGATCGTGTATCGTATCGCGGTCGATAGCCGGTCAGCGAACCCCGTTTCGACTGAGTTTTGCGGCGACTGCGCGCGCCGCGATGGGAGATGCGTGGCGTGAACTTCGATGGGTCGGGACGGCGGGATGGTCGACAGGCGAATCGCCGCATGTTGGGCGTCGTCGCGATCTATGTCGTGGTGGCCGCGCTGTGGTTGGCGCTTTCCGACGGTCTGATTAATCGTATTTTCGATTCGCATGAGGCATTCGCCTCGCTGATGCTCGTCAAGGGCGGGCTGTTTGTGCTCGTCAGCGCGGCCCTGCTGTATTGGTCGCTGCACCGGTTTGCGCGGCAGAGCGCAGATGCGGCAGGTCGCGCCTTGACCCTGGACGGCGAGCGCCTGCGCGCGCTGACGCTGCTCGAATCCCTCATCGACCTCTCGCCCGACGTGATTTTCGCCAAGGATCGCGACGGTCGCTACCTGCTGGTCAACAAGACGCTGAGCGACTTGCTCGGCAAGCCGCCAGCGCAAATCATTGGCATGACCGACGTTGCATTGCATCCCCCCGAAGTGGCGCAACGTCTGCGTGAGCATGACCAACACGTTGTCAGCAGCGGGCAAGGCAGTTCGCGCGAGGCGA
>CBDTZF010000136.1:0-6868 GCA_965364825.1 uncultured Rhodocyclaceae bacterium
CACTACGGCGCCAATCCCCTGCGCTCTGATCTCTTTGCCATCGCGAAGTAAGCAAGAACGCCGCTCAGTTACCGGTTACGTAGCAACTGCCGGCGCGCGTGCTGCAAATCGTGGCCGCGGGCATCGAGGGCGTCACGAAGGGATTTCCACCCGATCCGCACTGGGCATCGATCTGCTGCGACGTGTAACCCATGATCGCCATCTCCCGCCTGTTTTCAGAGGAGCAGGCAAGCACTGTGCCGCATGAAATCAAAATACCCAAACCAAATAACAGGTGCGAGGCTCGAGGTGCCAGAGAGTTGAACAAGTGTTCCATAGAGCACCTCCACTGTCGTCGTGAAGTGCGAAACGATTTTCGCAATCAGCGAAGTGTTCGATCTCGTGGCTACGCCAAATGCATCGCTCTGAAGGAATCAGGACATCAGCAAGAGGCGCCTTGGTCGGGCACGTGGAGATTGGTCTGTAGTCCGTGCCGAATCTGTCTGATCCGCAATGTCGGCGCTGCAGAATTGGGAAATGCAATATCCGTTGAATGCCACGAGTCTTTCGACTGCAGAGTCGCTGACCAGCAGTGCCGTCTAAATTGTGTCGATGCCGCCTGTTTTTTAATGCGAAATAGTGCAATTCTCTACTGTGACGTATGCACGCACCGACACACCGAGCCGAACATCGGCGACATGCAGACGTGGTCAACGCGAAGGACCGGAGGAAGGCCGGGTCTTCGCCATCTTCAAGCGACTTCGGTAAATGGTTCGTACCTGCTCATGGCCGTTCTGGCGGCTTGGTATCTTTGGTGGACCGCCGCCCGCGCGCTCCAGTGCGTCGCCGCGCGAGCGTGCGCCAGCGCCAGACGAGGCTGATTACCGCGTACGTGATCAGCCCGGCCAGCGACGCCAGAATACTCAGGCCGATCATCAGAGGCTTGCCCATGGCCTGAAGGCGGTCCCACACGCCGGCGTCGGCGTTGATATCCAGCGCGGTCGCTGGATTCGCGGCGTGGGCGGGCAGGGGGTCGCCGGTGATCCAGGTGCCGAGCCGGTACGCGGCGAAGTAAATGGGCCCGAAGGTGATCGGATTTGTCACCAGCGTGCTCGCTGCGGCGGCGGGCACATTGGCGCGCAGCACCACGGCGGCACCCACCGACAGCGGAATCTGCGCGACCGGGATCAGCAGGCCGAAGAACACGCCCAGCGTCACCCCCATTGCCACCCCCCGACGCGACCAGTGCCACAGGCGCGGATGGCCGAGCCAAGGCGCCAGCCAGCCGATCCAGCGGTTGGCCAGAATCTGATCACGGGACGGCACTTTGGTGCGCAGACGCCCGAAAAAGTCCATTCACATGCTCCGGTTATTCAGCCGCCGCAACACGGCCTTCACGGCCGCGAAGGCGAAGAAGCTGGCTGCGCCCAGCGTGAAGATCGTGCCCCAGGTGGCGGCATCGCGCGCCACAGTGTGGACCACCCGCGGCATGTGCAACGGATAGGTGAACAGGGACTCAAAACCGCTCGGCAATACACTCATCCATGTCGCGGGACTGCCGGCGTGGATTCCGCGGCCGGTTGCCGCGGCGTTGAAGTGACGCAGATCGATCACGAAAACATCTCGCCGACCACCCGCATATTGTCCTCCGCGGTCCGCGCCGCCTCAAGATTGCCGTTATGCGTCAGCACCTGTTCGAAGACGCCGCAGGTCATAAGTACCATCAACGGGCTGGCGTCCTTGTGCGCCGAGTCGAAGTAACGGCGCGCAGCGCGGGATGAAGCAGCGCGCAAGTGTCGCAATCTCGGTCTGTCTAGGCGTTGCTGCGCGGCTGCATGCGCCGATGGCGGAACAGGCTCACAACCAGCGTCAGCACTGTGAGCGGGATAACGAAGCCCAGCATGGCGGTGGAAAAAGCCGGCATGGCGGTGTGTTGCTGGGAGGAGAGCACCAGGAAGACCGTATAGGCCGCGTAATAGACGAGAAAAACCACGCCTTCCCAGCGTGCGATCTCGCGGCCGGTGAGGAACACCGGCAGGCAGGCGAAGGCGACGGCCAACATCACCCACAGGTCGAAACTGCGTGCGGCCTCGGGCACCGGCAGGCCGCTGGTCGACACCAAACCGGCGGCGCCGAGGCAGCCAAGAATATTGAAGATATTGCTGCCCACCACGTTGCCCACCGCGATGTCCCGTTCGCCGCGGATGGCGGCCATGATCGACGTGGCGAGTTCGGGCATCGACGTGCCGACCGCGACGATGGTGAGGCCGATGACCAGATCGCTGACGCCGAGGGCGCGCGCAAAATGCGTGGCGGCGCCGACCAGCCAGTCCGCGCCCAGCACCAGCAGTCCCAATCCACCGAGGACGAGCAGTGTCTGAACCACGGGCGAGGCGTCCCAGCCGCCCGCTTGCGGCAACTCGTGCGTCGCTTCCAGCTGCGCTTTGACCGATCCGAGTCGTGCCTGCACGATGAGGAAAACCGTATAAACAACCGCCAGCAGCAGAAACAGCGCTGCTTCCGCCCGCCCCAGTGTGCCGTTCGCCGCCAGGCCGGTGAGCAGGGCCGATACGCCAATCATGATCGGTACTTCCTGGCGGATCACCTGCTCGGACACTGCCAGCGGCGCGATCAGTGCCGAAATGCCGAGAATCAGCAGCACGTTGGCGATGTTGCTTCCCACTACGTTGCCGATGGCCAAATCCGCGTTGCCCTCCAGCGCCGCCCCGACCGACACCGCCACTTCGGGCGCACTGGTACCGAAGGCCACTACAGTGAGACCGATCACCAGCGGCGAGATGCCAAATGAAACGGCCATGCGCGAGGCGCCTCGCACCAGCGCCTCGGCGCCGGCGATGAGCGCCAGCAGGCCGAGGGCGAACAGACCGATCTGAGCCAGCATTCCCGCATCTCGATATGAGTTGAATCGTGCCGCATTGGAGCCGGATCAGGATGAAGAGTTCAGGACGCCACAAAAACAGAATCGGTGAATCAGGAGGGCGTCAGGGTCGGTCGAACGCCGAGCAACATCCGCTCTCTTCACCGGACAGGCCGATGCGGTGCCCGGGCAGGGTAGTTCGAGTGCGGGCAGGAATTTGCGTCGTCCCGGTAATCACGCATGCCGGCATTCGGCCGCTCATCGGGCTGCCGGTGAGCTTGACGAGGGGTTGCAGTGGTCCGCGAGTCGTCCGCGGACCATGGAACACCATCGCTTCTTGCAACGCGCAGACCGTTGGCTATGCTGAATAAACATCGCCGCGCACCGGGGCGCGTTGTTGCGATTCCCGTTTCCTGAAACGCTGCCATCGAGATCGGCCTTATGCCGATCAGGAGAGCAGCTGACTGCCATGGAGAATCGGTCATGTCATCAAAGGACGACGTTCAAAATGCATCGAAACAATTCTACGCAGCGTTGAACAGCATGCTTAACGGCAATGCCGATCCAATTGCCGACATCTGGTCGCACAGCGCCAGCGTCGCCACCATGCACCCCATCGGTGGCCGACAGGTAGGCTGGGACAGCGTTAGGGAATCCTTGGCCCAAGTTGCACAGATTTCCTCGGAGGGGCAGGTTGAGTTGGGCGAGCAGATTCTTGAGGTCGCCGGTGATGTCGCGTACGAACTGGGTGTCGAAAAAGGGCATGCCAAACTCGGCGGCGAGCGCGTCGCCATGGAGCACCGTGTAACGAACATCTATCGTCGTGAGGCGGGCGACTGGAAGATCGTCCATCACCACACGGATGTTTCCGCCGCGATGCTCGACGTTGTCGGACGGCTCGAGGCGCAGGCGAAACCGTAGCGAATATTGATCGATCGCGACTCGCAACGCACGGCGAAACGGTGTGCACTATCTAGTCCGCCTTCGAGCGGTGGATCTGCGCGATCTTTGACATGATGCCTCCTTGCCTTGGTGCGATACTTGGTCATCCACAAAAAAATACGCCCGTGCAGCATGGAGAGAACATCTTTATGCGACGTTGCGATGCGACCGGCAGGTGCAAGTATCTGCAGCCGATCCGGCGGGACGCTTGTCGGGCGAATCAACCTCGCTTGCGCGCTGCCTGCACTGCCGTTGAGAAGGTCACAAGCTCGTCGATGGAAAGGTCGGAGATTGCCCAGAACTGGAATCCCCCGGTGCGCCAGCCGACGATCGCGAAACCTTCGTGCGTTTCGGCGACCGGTGCCGCGTCATCAGAGTTAGTCGCAGGGACGATAAAGACGTTGATCTTGTGCGCACGACGCGCGTAGACGAGCGCCGCCACGTCGCGATCCCCGAGCCTGTCGACGCGCGCGCCGAGCAGCGGGAAGCCTTCGCTGGCCGCATCGACGACGATGGGGGCAAAGCGCAGTTTTCCCGCAAACCAGGGCTTGACTGCGTGCGGATCGCCGGTGGAGACCTGCGTCAAATGTTCGCTGCCGAGGGCGCGAACGTGGGCGCTGAGAAGGTCCTCCGTCAGCATCGCGTGCTCGGTGGGCATCAACAGTGCACCATAAACGATCAGCCCGCCGAATATTGCCGCTGCCGCGTGCGTGAGCGCTGTGTGCAGCGGGCGCCACCGGCCCGGACTCGATGGCGCCTCGGCGTCGATTGCGGTGATGATCGACGCGCGCAGGGTGGGGGGGGCGGCAGGACGGCCGAGCGATTGCAGCGATGTGCGCAAGGCCAGCAGATCGTCGCGTTCGCGGCGGCAGGGCACGCACGTTTCGAGATGCGTCTGCACCGCGCGCACTTCGTTTGCGGGCAGTTCGTCGTCGATGAGCGGGTCGAGCAGCGGGCGCACGTCGTCACAATTCATGCTTGCATCCTCCAGCTTTCGGCGTCGTCAACAAGTCGCGCAATTGGTGTCTTGCGCGCGAAAGGCGCGACATCACGGTGCCGATCGGAATGTCGGCGATGAGCGCAATCTCCTTGTAGGAAAGACCTTCGAGTTCGCGCAGCACGATGACCTCGCGATACGTCGGCGGCAAGCGCGCGACCGCTTCGCGGACGGCCCGCTGCTCAGCGCGTGCAGCGACGCGCGCGTCAGGCTGAAGTCCCCCATCTGCCAGTGTTGCGGCGTGCCCGGCGAATTCACCTTCATTCGCCACGGTGTCGAGGTGCACCACATTGGCGTGCTGACTACGGGCATGCAGTCGAGTCATGCAGGTGTTGCGTACGATTTTCAGCAACCACGCGGCGGCATTCTCGCCACGCCATCCATCGAACCTGCGAAATGCCCGCAAATAGGCATCCTGCACGGCATCTTCGGCGTCGTGATGATGCCGCAGTAGCCACAGGGCAAGGTGATGCGCTGACGCAAGGTGCGGCAGCATCACGCGTTCAAACGCGTCCCGATTCCGTTTGCCGGCCATTCCGCCTCCTCGCGGACCTGATCCTGGTATGACGTCGCGGCCCGCCAGTTTATTCCCGGGAATAAACCAAAGCGGTCACGCGTCTTTGTGTTGTCTGCAGTCAAACAACGAGGAGCACGTCATGTATTTCCAAACCGCGACAAAAACGAGCTGCGTCGCCGGGGTCGCGGCGATCGGATTCGTCGTGCTGATGTCCGGGTCTGCCAGCGCGATCGCGTCGTCGGATGAAGTCAAAGCGTTCCATATCAAGACCGTCCATGTCGATGGGGTGACCAGCATCCATGGCGACGACGCCCACAAACCGGAAGCCTTTCCGAGCGAAAAGCTGCCGGCGGGCGGTGGCCTGGTGCTGACCGGACCGGACGCGTCAGGCAAGTGGAAAATGCGCGCGTTCGCCTTCATGCCGTCGCAAATCACCGTCCATGAGGGCGATCGCGTGCGCCTGAATTTTGTCGGCGCGCAGGGCGCGAAGCACACCATCCATGTGGAGGGCGAAGGGGTCGATGAGAAGTTTCAGCTGACCCGCGGCACCCTCAAGGCGATTGAATTCACCGCGGGCAAAGCAGGGGACGTCGAGATCGAATGCTACGACCATGAACCGTCGATGCGGGCGGAAGTGTTGATTTTGCCCAAGCGGTAGTCGCCTCCGTCACTTGTCTGGCGGCTGCGAATTGTTGCCACGTGACCGCGCGGCGTGTGCGCCGCGATCAGCACAACCGTGACTTCAGGCTTGCTCGCCCTTCGCCGCCAGATAAATCCCCAACAGCAGCAAGCTGAAGCCAACGAATTGCAGCGGTGCGAAACCTTCGTTGAAGATGATGAAGGCGAGCAGGGCGGCGCCGACGGGTTCCCCGAGCGTGACGACCGCGACGAAGGTTGCCGACACGTAGCGCAGCGACCAGTTGTAGGACGTGTGGCCGAGCAGTTGCGGGCCGATCGCCATCGCCAGCAGCACCAGCCAGGCAGTCTGCGAGTGGTCGAGGAGGACGGCGCCACCGATACCACTGGCGAGGAACAGGAACAGGCCGGCGGCGCCGTAAGCCAGCAAGATGTAAGCAGGCAGTTCGAGGCCGGCGCGCAGGCGGCGACCGATCAGCAGGTAGGCCGAAAAGCACCAGCTGCCGATCAGCGCGAGTATGTTGCCGAACATGGGGTCGCTGCCGGCGCTCGCGTTCAGGCTGTCGCTCCAGAAAATGAACATGCTGCCGGCGAACGACAAGGCGATACCGCCGATCATCATCGCGCGTGGCCGTTCACGAAACAGGAAGAAGGACGCGAGCCCGATCCACAGCGGGTTGGTGGTGACGAGCGCGGTACTGGAGGCGACCGAGGTGTACTCCAGCGAGCTGATCCAGGTGGCGAAGTGCAGGGCAAGGAAAAAGCCGGCGGCGAGCGCCATCATAACCTGGTGGCGCGTCAGGGACAGCAGGTCACGTCGCGAATGCAGCAGCGCGATCGGCGTAATGATGATCGCGGCCAGACCGACCCGCCAGGTTGCGACGGCGAGTGAGCTCACGCCCTCCGCCTGAGCAATGCG
>CBDTZF010000137.1:0-6813 GCA_965364825.1 uncultured Rhodocyclaceae bacterium
CGCGCTCACGCTCTCCCTCATACCAAGCCTGATCGCGCGTCACGGAATGACCGTAAGCGGCTTCGTCCAGACGGTAGGCCGCATCTCGCTCTACTCGGTCGGAACCGCAAATGAATATTCCGGCGGGAATTTCCACCACCGCTGGCAACCACGCTTCGATCGCCGCCAACGCGGGGGCGATGGCGAGGAGCAGGGTGAGGGCTGCCATACGGAAGTGGCGGTGGGGCATATGTTTCTTGTCCTACGTGCCTTTGCGACGCGCTGGCACAGGGGGCAACACCAAAGATAACTCTATCCATAAATGCCAAAGTTGGACGTTCTCTGGTACGTAGCGTTCGGCTGATTGCGTCCGTGCTGCTGCCGCGGTTCATCCCGCCTTCGCCCCGCTGTCCGACGCGGGCTGCGGTGACGCGCATCGAATCCGGTGCTGCGCGCCATATGTTTGGTTTCACTACGTTCAGCCCGACCTGCGCACTGTCACCACAACACGGGAGAATTTCCCGCAACGGGTTCGACCGCCAAGGAGGCAAAGGGCAACCCCAGGCTCGCCGATCAGCCAGACTCGATCCGGGAATTCTCGCGATCTGTGCGCCCGGCGTCGATATGCCCCCACATCAGCTTCCAGGCGAGCACAACAAAGAGAGTGAAGCCGACCACAAGGAGGATTACGCCGAGCCGCTGCTGGTCGTCCAGCAGGTAATTGCTGCACAGGCGTTCCGGTGAAATCAGGTACAGCCAACCGAGGCGGATCGCAGTCGCAATCAGTTCGACCAGGACAACGCCGCGCACCACGAACCCCGCTAGCGGCCAGCTCAGCGCAATCGGCGCGCCGATCAGCAGCGGAACGCTGAGGAATTTCGCCAGCGTGATCCAGGGATCGTCGAGCGCGGCATCCATCGCGCGTGGCAGCATCCACACCATGCCGGTCAGCGAGGCCAGCAGCAGACCGCTGATCCCGCGGTGGTTCCAGGTCGCGAAGCGCCGATCCAGCCAGTCCGGCATGCCCTGTGCGAACCACCCGCCGGCCAGCGCCAGCAGCGGGATCTGGACCAGCATCTGCAGGGTCATCGTCGATTCGAGCGCGTGGCGTACGAAGGGAAGGGCGAGCGCTGCCCACAGGGTCGCGCCGGCAAGGCAGAGGCGGCCGCTCAGCGGCTTCATGGCGTCAAGCGCTGCGTGACGTAGCGGGCGGCGCCAGGAGAATCATCCCAGTCCAGTATCGCGACCAACCTGCCCATAGGGTCGACTACCGCAATCGCCGCGTTGTGTACGAATCCGTCGAATCCGTCCTGCACGGCGACAACGCCAAAAACGCGCATCAGCGTGACCAGATCCGATTGACTGACCGGCCGCGCCGCAATCCAACCGGCGCCGTTGTCGCCTTGATGGCGCTGATAATCGGCTAGTGCGGCGGGATCATCGCGTGCGGGATCGAAACTGACGCTCAGCAGCGCGACTCTGCCCGCGCCGATCGGTCCGGCCAACTGACGTTGCAGGCGTGCGAACTCGCCGCCCTGCGCCAGACAGTAAGTCTCGCAACGGGTATAAACGAAATCGACCAGCAACCAGCGCCCGCGCAATTCTTCGAAGCTGGTGTGCCCGCCGCTGGCGGTCTGCAACGCCAGCGGCGGAACGATCGGCGGGTGTTCCCGGACGCCGATACGGCGGGCGGTTTCGGTGGTGTAGGCGCGAAATCCGTCGGTGGCGCCGGCCAGTACTGCGATGCCCGACGCCAGCAGAGCCAGGCTAAGCAGCAGTGTTCGCAGCACTGCCACGGGGGCCCTCGCGCACGGGTGCCTTGAGCAGGCCGGCCGTGATTCGGAACGCGAAATACACCATGCAAAGCACCACCAGCAGCGCGCCAATGGAGCCGATCTTGTCGATGAAAGTCCATTCCGGCAGGTGCGTCGCCATCCGCCTCGCTACGCTGAGTTGCCCGGCCACGAGGAATGACAGCACAAAGATCAATCCACCGGTCACGAATAGCGGGAACCCCAGCCGGTCGGCGCCGGTGTTGGGCAGTGCATCCGCGCGCTGGCCGATCACGTGGAACATCAGGGCCAGCGCCATCGGCAACACCCCGAGCAGCAGGTAGAAGTGAAAGTGCCCGGGTACCCACTGGGTGTTGTGCATCACCAGATTGATGCGAATGGTGCCGTCGAGGATGGCCGGCACAATGCCCGCGGCCCAGCCGAACATCGACAGGATCAACAGCCGCGACGGCATCGTCCAGCGCATGCTTGAGCGATAGATGTTGGCGAGTGCACCGTATGCCGTGACCAGAAACACCGGAAAGCCCGCGCCCCACGACACCACCTGGCCCATCACCATTACCCAGCGCGGTTGCGCGAAGTCCATCAACAGGTGATGCGGAAACACGATGATCACGAACACGGTGCTCACCGCCCACGACCACAGGAACGGCCGAGAGATCGGATACGGCTTGCCCGAGTAGCGCGGCAGAAGTTCATACACTGCGATTGCGCCCATGTAGATCGTGGCGTTGATGTACATGTGCCCGAACCAGAAGATCAGGTTCTTGGTCACCAGCGCGTCCAGCTCCATATGCGGATAAAAAACATTCACCAGGCTCATCACCAGCACCACCGCGCCGGCGAGGATGCCGAGGGTGTTGGAAATCACCACCATAGTGCTGGCCACCACGGTCTTCGGGTGATCGGGGTCGATGGTGCCGCCAAACAGCCACTGCAGGCCCAGTGCGCGCCCGAAGTTGCCGTGCACCTTGATGATGGCGGCTGCGGCGTCCAGGTAGAACACCAGCATGCCCACGCCGATCAGCAGATAGCCCAGCATGAACAGCGCCGCGGCGTTCGGACTCCACATCCCCATGCCGCGCACCGGCAACGGATACAGGAAAGTCCACAGCGCACCGTAGCCGTCGGCGAAAACGGCGTAGATGATGCACAAGGCACCGAGCATGAACATCACGTAGTTGGTGACGAACGCCCACAGGTGCAGCCGTACGTACTTGCGCAGGAAGAACCACATCACCGCCGTGGTCGCCAGCCCGGCAGTACCGACCATGCCGGCGCCGTGCATCGACAGGAAGCGGTAGAAAATGTCGGGCGGCACCGACAGCCAGGTCGCCTGCGACATGCGCATGGTGAGGCCGAGCAGCATCATCAGCACGAACAACGCCACCGCCGTGATGATGTACAGATTGAATGCGACCCGGCTTCCACCGCCGAGATGCTCGTCGTCAGGGTACATCGCGAGTGTCGCCATGGTCAGTCTCCGGTCGCAGCGGTCACGTTGATCTCGGCCGTCATGGGTGCGTGTCCGACACCGCAATACTCAAGACACATCACCGTGTAGGTGCCCGGTTGAGTGAAGGTGTACACGAGCTTGTTGATGAACCCCGGCATGGCTTGCGTTTGCGTCGCGATGCGGCCGTCTGGTGCGTAGATTGCAAAACCGTGGTTTACGTCCGTGCTGGTGACACGGAATTCGACCGGGCTACCGGCGCGAATCGTGCCCGGATTGATCTGCCACGACCACTGCTGCCCGACCACCTCCACGACCTGCTGGATGTTCAGTGCCGTATGCTGCGGCGCAACCGGAAAATGGCGGAGGGTGGCATAACTGCCGCCCACGAAGGTGACCAGCAACGCAGCAAACAGCCAACGCCGCAGCACCTTGGCGGTGCGCGCGGCCTTGCTCGACGCTTCGTCGTCGGCGCTCTTGCCCGCTTGAAGGATCACGTAAATGAACCCCAGCGCGACCAATCCCATACCAACCAGCGCGATCATCCAAATCACGTTCTGAAGAATCATGCTGAGTCCCCGTTCGAGCTAATTGATGCCTTTTATACTCCAGTTTACTCAGGCTATCAAGCCGTTCCCTCAGGTTCTGGCGTCGCGGGTCTGATCCAGGTTTGGTAGGGTTGTCGCGAGGCCTCAAACGTTGGCCTTCACTGTCTTCGACCCAAGCTGCGCACTGTCAATCTCGCCCTGCATGGGCTTTGAACGAAGACCTCAGTCTATCTGTGTAACAATTGACGGCGACATTCAAGCAATTCGTTGTTTTTCATTTTATTCATGCATTGAGAGGAGATATCCGATGAGCTCACTCAGGCACTTTTTTTACTGTAGCTTTTTGGCGGTAAGCATTATTCCAGCATGGGCTGGTGATGGCGAAAATATCTACAACCAAGGGGGCGAAAACTCCGAGGCGCTAGCGTGCATTACCTGTCATGGCGCCGATGGAAGAGGGATGGATGCCGCTGGCTTTCCTGATATCGCCGGTTTTTCGGCGGGTTATCTGGCTAAGCAAATACATGACATCAGGAATGGCACTCGGAAAAATGCCATCATGCTGCCCATTGCAAAAGCGCTAAGCGACGAAGAAATTCAATCTGTCAGCGCATATATGGAAAGTCTGGACAGGCCGGTGGTTGACGAAGTTTCGCGCGCCAAATCACCAGAAAATCCGGGTGAACGTTTGGCGTTACGCGGTGACTGGAGCCGTGATATTCCGGAATGTGTTGCCTGTCACGGCCCCAGCGGCGTTGGTGTGGGTGAAGCCTTCCCGCCTCTCGCCGGACAAGGCGCGAAGTATCTCGCCACGCAATTACAGGCGTGGCAACAGGGCACCCGTACGAATGATGAAAACGACCTTATGGGACACATTGCGCGTGCGCTGACTGACGATGAAATAAAAGCGGTGTCCGACTACTTTGCTGGCGTGGCTAAGTGAGGAAGAAATCATGAATAAATTGTTAATTGGCGTTTTAGCGCTCAGTGCCATGAGCAGTGCCACTGCAGCACCGGCCGCCGAGCAAAAACAATCACAAGCCGTATCAACGCCGGCAAGCACAGAAGGCGGGAAATACCACATGCCACCCTCAGAAGCCGATCTACCGAAAAATGCTTTTGGTGACATGGTGCGCAAGGGCCATGCCATTTTCGTAGATACCCAAGGTCAGGTGCCCGAGCTGGTGGGTAACGGTTTGAATTGTGTGAACTGTCACATGGATCAAGGTCGTCTGGCGAATGCGGCACCCTTGTGGGGTGCTTACACCATGTACCCGGCTTATCGTAAAAAGAACGATAAGGTAAACACCTATGCCGAACGCATTCAAGGGTGTTTTCAGTTCAGTATGAACGGCACGCCGCCGGCGGCTGACAGCCCGGAAATGACGGCACTAACTGCATTTTCGTACTGGTTGGCAACGGGTGCACCGACAGGCGTCGATTTACCTGGCCGGGGTTACCCAAAGGTGCCGCAGCCTGAAGGTGGTTACAGCATTGAGCGCGGCAAGCAGGCGTACGCGGATCAGTGCGCGGTTTGCCATGCTGACGACGGCCTTGGGCAAAAAGCGGGTGAAACTTATGCATTCCCTCCCTTGTGGGGGAAAGACTCTTATAACTGGGGTGCCGGCATGCACCGAATCAATACGGCCGCCGCTTTTCTCAAAGCCAACATGCCTTTAGGGAAAGGAGGAACGCTGAGCGATCAAGAGGCGTGGGATCTGGCGGCTTTCATAAACAGTCATGAGCGCCCACAAGATCCTCGCTTGGTTGATGGCGATATTGAAAAAACGCGCGTGAAGTTCCACGCGAATGACGGCGTTAACTTGTACGGCGAGAAAGTAAATGGCGTAGTGCTGGGCCAAGGTACTCCGTAGTTATTCTTGTTGCGACAAAAACGGCTGATTGACGTCATGTTGATCGGCCGTTTTTTTATATGTCTAGCTTTTGTTGAGTTTTTTGAAGTCCGAATCGTTTGGGTAAATGAAGAAAACCCAACGCATTCGCTCCGCCTCGATATAGTTGTCGCGACGCGCAAAACGTTGGGCTTCATTGCGTTCAGGCCAACCTACGCTCCCACTTGTATTTTTCGGCCCGTCATGTGCGTAGCGCCGGCAGATCCTCACCGTGTGCGACAAACTTCAAGGCGACGCCATTGTTGCAATAGCGCTTGCCGGTCGGCTTGGGGCCATCGTCAAAAATATGGCCCTGATGACCGCCGCAGCGCGAGCAGTGGTATTCGGTGCGCGGCCAGATGAGCTTGAAATCCGTGCTTGTCGCGACGGCATCGGGACGAGGCTGCCAGAAGCTGGGCCAGCCGGTGCCGCTTTCAAATTTGGTGGAACTGTCGAACAGTGGTTGGAAACAGGCGGCGCAGATGTAAGTGCCTTCGCGCTTTTCCCCATTGAGCGGGCTGCTGAATGATGACTCGGTGGCCTCTTCGAAGAGCACCTGATACGAAGCGGCCGGTAGCAGTTTTGCCCACTCCGCGTCGGCCTTGACGAGACTGGGGCTGGCGCTCTCTGCCGCACCGGCAAGGCGGTGACCGCCGAGCGACAGGAGGGAAAAGCCCAGCAGTGTTTGTAGTGATTGACGTCGATTCATGATTTGCTCCGAAAAAATTGTGCTCCGCACCCAGCCGACGGAGGGCAGGCACGTTGGTCGCTCGCTGTGGGCGTCTGACAGAATATTGATCGCTCCGTTCGCGTTCGTATGAGTCAACCGGCGGTGTCCTGCAAACCTTACATGTGGACGTCCCGGGCAGACGCATCGACGAAGGCGAATGCCGCCGTCGGTGACGACCCCGGTGTTTGCTAGAATCGATTGTTTTCTTGCGCGCGGTGTCCCTGATGTCCGGCAACTCGATCGGTAAGCTTTTTTGTGTCTCGTCTTTTGGTGAATCGCACGGCCCGGCGATTGGCTGTGTGGTGGACGGGTGTCCGCCGGGTCTGCCAATTGGTGAGGCGGACATTCAGGCGGAGCTGGATCTGCGCAAACCCGGTACGTCGCGGCATGTGACGCAGCGGCGTGAGCCGGATACGGT
>CBDTZF010000138.1:0-6789 GCA_965364825.1 uncultured Rhodocyclaceae bacterium
TGTGAAAAGGCCTGGAACGCGTCGGTGGAGGCACGCGTCATCTGCTCGAAGGCCGCGCGGGCGGTGCCCATTGCATTCTGAATCGAGTTAACCGCATTCGGATCGGTTACCGACATGCCGCTAAACATCTTGTTGAAAGCTTCAAACATGTCCTGGCCGCCGCCGGAAAGTTGCTCGCTGACCATCTTGCCAATTTCCGATTGCGAACGCGCCGCCACTTCAGCGATTTCGCGGGCGCAAGCAAGCATGCGCTCGGTAGTGACCTGGGCGTACTCGCTGCGCAGCTGAAGCATTTTCTGCGGGTCTTGCGTACTGGCCATGGCTTTGGCGTTTTCGACGCCTTCTTCGAACAGCGCCTTGGCCGTTTGAACCTGCAATTCCATGATGCGCTGTGAGTTTTCGACCGACATCTGCGCGAGGCGCGTGGCCGCTTCGATGTTCTTTTTCTGCAGTTCGTTCATTTGTTCGATCTTGCTGTCCATCATCATTCCTCTCTCGTTTGAAGAAAATAGTGTGTGTCCTGCGTGTGCGCGGTACGGCGCAACAGTCCGTTTGACAGGAACAAAAAATAGGTCTGGAAAGTGAAGCGTAGCATTTTTGTCAAAGTGTGGAATAGTTCGTTGTAATAAAACTTCTTTTTCAAACGTTCGTTCGTCGCGATGCAATAACCGCCGCGCGGCGCTCACCAATCCGTATTGAAAAGCGGAGCACAATCCCCATTTGATGTTCAATCCATTTAGTCGCGAAGGAACACCGCCATGCGCTTTGACAAGCTGACGACCAAATTCCAGCAAGCTCTGAACGATGCGCAGAGCACCGCGTTGGGGAACGACCAGCAGTTCATCGAGCCGCAACATCTGCTGCTCGCCATGCTCAACCAGGACGACGGCAGCACTGCCGCCTTGTTGCAGCGTGCGGGTGGAAACGTCGCGCCGCTCAAGACGGCGCTGCAAGGCGCGATTGATCGGCTGGCGAAAGTGGAAGGGCATGGCGGCGAGGTGCAGATTGGGCGTGACCTGAACAATCTGCTCAACCTTACCGACAAGGCGGCGCAACAGCATGGCGACGCGTTCATCGCGAGCGAGATGTTCCTGCTCGCGCTGGCCGAGGCCAAGGGCGATACCAGCCGTCTGCTGCGCGAACATGGGGTGTCGAAGCAACCGCTGGAGGCGGCGATTGCCGCGGTGCGCGGTGGTCAGAATGTCGGTTCGCAGGAGTCAGAGAGTCAGCGCGAGGCGTTGGAAAAATACACCACAGATCTCACCGATCGGGCGCGCCAGGGCAAGCTCGATCCGGTGATTGGACGTGACGATGAAATCCGCCGCGCGGTGCAGATTTTGCAGCGGCGCACGAAGAATAACCCGGTGCTGATCGGCGAGCCGGGTGTGGGGAAAACCGCCATTGTCGAAGGGTTGGCGCAGCGCATCGTCGATGGCGAAGTGGCCGAAACGCTCAAGGACAAGCGCGTGCTCTCGCTCGACATGGCGGCGCTGCTCGCAGGTGCGAAGTATCGCGGTGAGTTCGAGGAGCGCCTCAAGACCGTGCTCAAGGAAATCGCCCAGGACGAAGGTCGCATCATTCTGTTCATCGACGAGTTGCACACCATGGTGGGCGCCGGCAAGGCCGAAGGCGCCATCGATGCCGGCAACATGCTCAAGCCGGCGCTGGCGCGCGGCGAGTTGCACTGCATCGGTGCCACGACACTCGACGAGTATCGCAAGTACATAGAGAAAGACGCGGCGCTGGAGCGTCGTTTCCAGAAAGTGCTGATCGACGAGCCGGATGTCGAATCGACCATCGCGATCCTGCGCGGCCTGCGGGAGAAATACGAGATCCACCACGGCGTACCGATCACCGACCCGGCGATCGTCGCTGCGGCGGAACTGTCGCACCGCTACATCACCGACCGCTTCCTTCCTGACAAGGCGATCGACCTGATCGACGAGGCGGCGTCGCGCATCAAGATGGAGATCGACTCGAAACCCGAGGTGATGGACAAGCTCGACCGACGCATGATCCAGCTCAAGATTGAGCGCGAAGCGGTCAAGAAGGAAAAGGACGAAGCCTCGAAGAAGCGTCATCAGTTGATCGAGGAAGAACTGGAGAAACTACAGCGCGAATACAACGATCTCGAAGAAGTCTGGAAAGCCGAAAAAGCGCGCGCCCATGGCACGGCGCATATCAAGGAAGAGATCGACGCCTTGCGTGCGCAGATGGCCGAGTTGCAACGCCACGGCAAATACGAGCAGCTGGCCGAGATTCAATACGGCAAGTTGCCGCAGCTCGAGGCGCAGTTGAAGGACGCGGAAAAGAGTGGCGACGATGGCCAGCCCAACAAGCTGCTGCGCACGCAGGTGGGCACCGAGGAAATTGCGGAAGTGGTGTCGCGTGCAACCGGGATTCCGGTGTCGAAGATGATGCAGGGCGAGCGCGAAAAGCTGCTCAAGATGGAAGATCGCATCCACGAGCGCGTGATCGGACAGGACGAAGCCGTGCGGCTGGTGTCGGACGCCATCCGGCGTTCGCGCGCTGGCCTGTCGGACGAGAACCGGCCTTACGGTTCGTTCCTGTTTCTCGGCCCGACCGGGGTCGGCAAGACCGAACTGTGCAAGGCGTTGGCCGAGTTTTTGTTCGACAGCCAAGATCACCTGGTGCGTATCGACATGAGCGAATTCATGGAGAAGCACTCGGTCGCCCGTCTCATCGGCGCGCCGCCGGGCTACGTCGGCTACGAGGAAGGCGGCTATTTGACCGAACTGGTGCGCCGCAAGCCGTACTCGGTGATTCTGCTCGACGAGGTCGAGAAGGCCCACCCGGATGTGTTCAACGTGCTGCTGCAGGTGCTCGACGATGGGCGCATGACGGACGGACAAGGGCGCACGGTGGATTTCAAAAACACCGTGATCGTGATGACCTCAAATCTCGGCAGCCAGATGATTCAGGAGATGTCGGGCGATGATTACGGCGTGATCAAACTGGCGGTGCTGGCCGAGGTGAAAACCCACTTCCGGCCCGAGTTCGTCAACCGCATCGATGAGATCGTGGTGTTCCACAGCCTGGACGAGAAGCACATCGCGAGCATCGCGCGCATCCAGATCAAGTATCTGGAAAAACGCCTCGCGCGGCTGGAAATGCATCTCGATGTGACCGACGCGGCGCTGACCGAGGTCGCCACCGCCGGCTTCGATCCGGTGTACGGTGCCCGGCCGCTCAAGCGAGCGATTCAGGAGCGTATCGAAAACCCGCTGGCCAAGTCGATACTGGAGGGGAAATTCAGCGCGAAGGACGTGATTCATGTCGATGCCGAGAATGGCATCTTCCGCTTCACATCGACGCCTGCGGACTGATCAGCCGCGGCGGTCTGGGAGAAAGGGGTTCGGCGTTGCCGAACCCCTTTTTTCCGTGACCGCCCGCTATGACTTGCGGCCGGAGATGGTGCTGGCGTCCTGGCCGAACATGACCTTCTTCGCCTCATCATCCATCGGCTTGTCGCGATCTGGATTGATCTTCTCCACCAGCGCATAGGCGCGCTGCGTCGCCGGGCGCGCGGCAACCGTGTCATACCAGCGCTTCAGATTCGGAAAGTCGTTGAGGTCCTGCTGCTGCTTCTCATGCGACACCGTCCACGGATAGCAGGCCATGTCGGCAATCGAGTAGTCGTCGCCGGCGACGAAGGCGCGGTCGGCCAGGCGCCTATCGAGTACGGCGTAGAGGCGGGCGGTTTCATTGACGTAGCGGTCGACCGCGTACGGAATGCGCTCTGGCGCGTACTGCGTGAAATGATGGTTCTGCCCCGCCATCGGGCCCAGCCCGCCCATTTGCCAGAACAGCCATTGCAACACCTCCACGCGGCCGCGCAGATCGGCGGGAATGAAGGCGCCGGTTTTCTCCGCCAGGTAGAGCAGAATCGCACCGGATTCGAAAATTGAAATCGGCTCGCCGCCATCTGCGGGTGCGTGATCGACAATCGCCGGAATGCGGTTATTGGGTGAGACGGCGAGGAAGTCCGGCGCGAACTGTTCACCCTTACCGATGTTGATCGGGAGAATTCGGTGGGGGAGACCGGTTTCTTCCAGGAAGAGGGTGATCTTGTGGCCGTTTGGGGTCGTCCAGTAGTACAGGTCGATCATTTCGTGTCCTCCGGGTAAATCAGATCGGGTAGGTTGGGCGGAGCGCAGCGAAGCCCCACATTCAATGTCCGCCGGAACGTTGGGCTTCCTTCGCCAGCCCAACCTAGGCAGCTGACGACGCCCTTCGTGATGGTGTGACACGCCATCGCAGCACGGGTTTCAACCCCATCCCCGCCTCGAAGCTACGCGGCCGAATGAATCCGCCCCTACGGTTGCTCGCATTCAAGCGTAGCAAAGCATTCGGGCAGGATCAGCGTTTGCAAGCTGCGCTGTGTGAACAGGAAACGGCCATCGACGCGGAAGCCGAGCGCTTCCCACGGCACAGCGGTGTTGAGCAGATGCGTTGCCTCGACCAGATCCATCGCCGGATCGTTGGGAAACAGCGCGAGGATGGCGCCGTCGTAAGCCGGATTGTCGTGGAGAAAAAACGGCTGCGGTTGGCGCGTGCGGCCGTTGACATAGATGCGCGGCGCATCGGTTACTGGATAAGCGCGTCCCCAGGTCCACCAGTTGCTCTCGTCAAAGGGTTTGATCCGGCGCGCCAGCAGCGCGGCTTTGTGCGCTTCGAGGTCGGCATGGCGGACGTTGTAGAGCATGCGCCGCGTAAAGCCGGTGTTCATCGTCTTCGAGCAGACAAAGTCGACATTGCCGCCAGGGTGCTCAAAGATCGCGTCGGCTCCGGACACGGCGCCCACCTTGACCGAGAACAGATCGCGCAACGGCACATGCAGGGTATCGGGGACGAAAGCCAGCTGACCGTCCATTTCAACGAACTGGCGCTCGGACCATGTCGTTTGATCGAGCGTGCGCAACTCGGTGCGATGGGACAAGTCGCCGCGCACGAAGCGGAAGATCGCGCAATTGGGTACGGCGCCGGCGAAAATTCGCGTGTCGCCGGTTTCGATCCAGTGCGTGATCGTGCCGGTCTCGAATAGCCGGCGGTTGAGCTTGCGCGCTGCGGTCAACTTGATGAACTCGCGCGGCACGATGAAGATCAGCTCACCGCCATCATTCAGGTGCGTCAGACATTTATCGATGAAAAACAGGAACAGATTGCTGCGGCTGTCGAAGTGACCTAGGTGGAGGCGGGCGCGTGTTCGAGCCGGAATGTCCTGAAAACGCACGTACGGCGGATTGCCGATAATGGTGTCGAAGCGTTTGTGCGCCGGGTAGTCGAAAAAGTCGCCACTGTGAATGCCGGGGCCAGCGAAGCGTGGGTCCAGTTCGATGGCGACGCAACCCGGCAGGCGGCGACTGAATGCGCCGTCACCGGCGGAAGGTTCCAGCGTGCGCCCGTGATTGCGGCGCAGACCGATCATGAGTTCGACGATGGATGCTGGTGTGAAGACTTGACCGAGGTTGGCGACGTCGCGGGGTGACGTCCGGGAACAAATGCTCGCCATGCAGGTTCCGGAGGAAAATCAGTGCGCTCGAAGTGCGGAGCCAGACACAAAAAAACGCGGCATCAGCCGCGTTTTATATCACGCTACCAAAATTCAGGCGGCGCGAATGGCTGCTGCCTGCAGGCCTTTGGGGCCATTGCGGACTTCAAATTCTACTTTCTGGTTTTCAGCCAGGGTGCGGAAGCCGTCGCCCTGAATTTCGCTGAAATGGGCGAACAGGTCATCACCACCGGCGTCAGGGGTGATAAATCCGAAGCCTTTGGCGTCATTGAACCATTTAACGGTGCCAGTCTGAGTGCTCATCTACTTGTGTGTTCCAATCTAAACCATAAACAGGGCAAAGCCCCCTTGCAGGACGAACCAAGAAACTGAACGAGGGAGTTTTCCTGCGACAGCGGTTGAACCAACACCGCAAAGAAGACACCACAAAGCCAACTGCTTGATGCGACTGCAGCGCCACGATACACGTTTTAACGAGCGTGTCCACTGCTAATTACCTTCAGATACGAGTCCGTAGGGAAATGACGCCTTACTCGTCGTAGCGCGGTGGTGTCGCTGAAATGGGATAATCCTCGGCCAGACGATTCAACCGAGTTCGATATGGCGATTCAATGGTTTCCCGGGCACATGAATTCTGCGCGGCGCAAGGCGGCAGAAACGATGGCCCGCACCGATGTGGTGATCGAGGTAGTTGACGCCCGGCTGCCTGGCGCCAGCAGCAATCCGATGATCGACGAGTTGCGCAATCATCGCCAACGGCCGTGCCTGAAATTGCTTAACAAGTCAGACCTTGCCGATCCGGCGGCAACACAGGCTTGGCTCGAATACTTCGGCACGCAGCCGGGGGTCAGGGCGGTTTCGATCTCCTGCAAGAAATTGTCCGATGTTGCGTCGATACCGAAACTCTGCCAGCAGTTGGCGCCGCATCGCAGCGATGCGATCAAGCCGTTGCGCATGATGATCATGGGCATTCCGAACGTCGGCAAGTCCACGCTCATGAACGCCTTGCTCAAGCGCAAGGTGGCTGCGGTGGGCAATGAGCCGGCGGTCACCAAGATGCAGCAGCGCATGGATATCAGCCCGTCGCTGAGCCTGGTGGACACACCAGGTTTGCTGTGGCCCAAAATTACCTATGAAAGCGATGGCTACATGCTCGCGGCCAGCCACGCCGTGGGCGTCAACGCAGTGGCCGAGGAAGAGGTTGCGACGCGGCTTGGAGATATCCTGCTGGCGCGTTATCCGCAGCGACTGGTCGA
>CBDTZF010000139.1:0-6783 GCA_965364825.1 uncultured Rhodocyclaceae bacterium
AACCATACGCAGCAAGCCATCTTGCGGCTGATGAACGAAATGGGCGATCTGGCCGACGGCGACCTCACGGTGCGCGCCACCGTCACCGAAGACATCACCGGCGCAATCGCCGACTCGGTCAACTACACCGTCGAGGAACTCGCGGTGCTGGTGCGCCGCATCAACGACGCCGCGGGCCGCGTCACCAGCGCCACCGAAGCGGCGCGGCGCACCTCCGGCGAACTGCTCGATGCCACCCAGCGCCAGTCGGGCGAACTCGAAGACGTTGGCCGCACGGTGCAGGCGATGGCGCGGTCGATGACCGAAGCGTCGCAACGCGCCATGCAATCCGCGCAGGTCGCCCGCCGTTCGCTCGATTCGGCCAGCAAGGGCACCGCCGCGGTGGAAAACACCATCAAGGGCATGAACGAAATCCGCGACAAGATCCAGGAGACTTCGAAGCGCATCAAGCGGCTCGGCGAGTCTTCGCAGGAAATTGGCGAGATCGTCGAACTGATTTCGGACATTACCGAACAGACCAACGTGCTCGCCCTCAACGCTGCCATTCAGGCCGCCTCGGCGGGCGAAGCCGGCCGCGGCTTCACCGTGGTGGCCGAGGAAGTGCAGCGCCTGGCGGAACGTTCGGCCGAAGCGACCAAACAGATTTCGGCAATTGTAAAAACCATTCAGACCGACACCCAGGATGCCGTTTCAGCGATGGAGAATGCCACGCGTGATGTCGTCGCCGGCACTGCGCTGTCCGACTCGGCCGGTCAGGCACTGAGCGAAATCGGTGTCGTGTCCGCCGAAACCGCCGAGCTGATCGAGCAGATTTCGGACGACGCGCAAACCCAGGCTGCCAATGCCACCCGCGTCGCCGCATCGATGCGTGGCATTCAGGCGATTACCGAACAGACCACGCGCGGCACCCAACAGACGGCCGTATCGATTGGCGAACTCGCCGATCTGGCCGTTGAACTGAAAGGTTCGGTGTCCGGCTTCAAGGTTTGACGCCGGCCATGCGCAAGAGGCAGCAGTAATGAATCAAGCCAACGAGCAGGACCTTGGCCCGCTGAGCTGGGTCAAGGGAGAAATCGATCAGGCGCTGGCCCACGCGCTTGAGGCCGTCAATGCCGCCGCCACGGCCGACGGCGAAGGCGAGGATCGCAGCGCCAAACTCCAGTTTGCGCAGCCGCACATGCACCAGGCGCGCGGCGCGCTGTCGATCATTGGTCTCGACGGACTCACCCAGTTCACCGACACAGTTGACAAACTGCTGGGCGAACTCGCGCGTGGCGAAGTCGCCTTCAACGATGACACCGCTGACCTGTGCCGACGCGCCATTGCCGCCACCGCCAACTATCTCGACGAACTATCGCACGGCGCGCCCGACCAGCCCCTGCGCCTGGCGGCGCTGCACGCGCGCATTGCGCTCGCCCGTGGTGGCGAAGCGGCCAACGACGGCGACCTGTTCTTCCCCGATCTGAGCATCCGCATTCCGCACCGCGAAGCGCCCGAAGCACTCGGTGCCGACGAGGAGATCAAGCTCCTGCGCTCGCTGCGCACGCAGTTCCAGCAAGGCTTGCTTGCCTGGCTGCGTAATCCCGAAGCCCTTGAAAGTGCGGCGCAGATGCGCGATGCCGTTGCCGGGCTCGAATCACGTCTCGAAGTGCCCTCTGCGCGCGCCTTCTGGTTAGCCATCACCGCATTTTTCGACGTGCTTTCCGAAGGCAATGTGCGCTGCACTCCCCAGGTGCGGCGCCTGTGCGGCCGTATCGACGCGCAGATCCGCCGGCTGATGGACGGCAACACACAGTTTCCCGAGCGCCTGCATCGCGACGCCCTGCACGTCGTCGCCCGCGCGCCGGCGACGTCGCCATTGGTGCGGGCATTGCACCGCCTTTACAAGCTGCCCGCACTGCTGCCGCCGCCCAACGCGTCGGTCAGTGAAATGCCGCTGGCGCCGCTGCTGGCCGAATTGCGCGATCAACTCAGTCGCGCCAAGGAGGCCTGGAATCAGCTCGCAGAAGGGTCAGCTCCGGCCTTGCCGGCCTTCGAGCAACGCATGTCGACGCTTGCCACAGCGAGCCGCAAGCTGAGCCGGCCGGCCTTTGTGCGCCTGATGACGACGCTCTCCGCCTTCGCCCAGTGGCTGCGCAAGGATCCGCCGCGTCTCAACGAAACGATGTCGATGGAAGTGGCCTCGGCGCTGCTGCTGGCCGACCACGCGCTTGAGGGAGGCCGTGTGCCGGACGCCGCCTTCTCGGCGCAGGTCGAGGACAGCATCAGCCGCATTGAAGCGTGCTCGCGCGGCGAAGACATCACCGCGCAGGACATCAGCGCCTCGGCACGCCAGGCCAATGAACGCAGTGCAGTCAGTCAGTTATGCAAGGAAATGCAGACCAGCCTGGCGCAGATCGAACAAACCCTCGACGCGTTCTTCCGCGCCCCGGAAAAACGCGACACGCTGAATGGCGTGCGCGCGCCCGTGCAACAAATCGGTGCGATTCTCTCACTGCTCGACGAGAGCGGCGCGCAGCGAACGCTGAGCGAATGCGACGCGATGATTGCGCAGCTCGCCGACCCGAAACAGGAAGTCGACGGCGCGTTGTTCGAACCGCTCGCCGATCAGCTCTCGGCGCTCGGTTTTTACATCGACAGCCTGCGCCGCGGCCGCCCCGAACCACACCATGTTGGCGGCAGTTCCGATGAGGACACGACGGATACGGCGCCGGCCGACCACATCGGCGCCGAAGCGCTCACCGACATCGCCGCCAGCACCCCGGAAACGACTGCCGAAGCGCAGGAAGACCACGAACCGCTCGACACACCCGTGCCAATTCCCGCGCCGTCGCTCGAATCGGCTGAGCTCATCGCGGCAAACGAGGAGCAGGTCGACGCCGAACTGCTCGACATTTTCATCGAAGAAGCGCGCGAAGTGCTCGGCACCATCGACGCGCAACTCACCGCATCGCGCAACGCACCAGACGATTTCGAGGCGCTCAACACTTTGCGCCGCGGTTTTCACACCCTCAAAGGCTCAGGCCGCATGGTCGGCCTCAATGCACTGGGTGACGTTGCCTGGGCGCTGGAGCAAACGCTCAACCGCTGGCTGCAACTTGACTGGACGGCCAACGCGGCACTGCATACGCTGATCGGCGACGCCCACACGCTGTTCGCCGCCTGGGTCGAGCAACTTGGCATCGGCGGGGCGACGACGCGCAACGACACCGCGCCGCTCGTCGCCGAAGCGCAACGCCTGCTCGAAGCCGACTCGCTCGATGCCACAAGCGCTGCGCCATCGGCGGCACCCGACAGCACGGTTACGACCGCCGGGGAAATCGCCGAAGCCGATGCCGAAGTCGCACCCACCCGCGAAACGGAAGCGCCCGAAGACCTCGACACCGAGTTTGATCTCGACCTCGATCTTGAGCTGGAAGAAGACCTTGATCTCGACCTCGACATCGAGTCCGAGAGCGAACCCGCCGACGCCACCGGCGAACTCGACGCCGCAGAAGCCGGCGCCGACACCGATCGCGCCATTGCCGAAGCCGCTACCGACATGGCGTCCTTCGAATTGCCCGGTCTGCCCGATGATACGGACGAGGGCACCTTTGACGAGGAACCACTCGAAGCACTCGGCCTCGCCGAAGATGACGAAGAAACCACGGACGAAGCCGTCGCAGACGACGCTGGCCATGAAACGGCAGCAACACCGCCCCCGGCCGAACTGCCGAGCGACACCGATGCAGACGCCGAACGTGACGAAGCGATTGAAACGGACGTAGCCACCGACGCGGAAACCTTCACCGAAGACGCGGACGAAGTAGCCAACGCGTTGGCAATTTCTTCAAGCGAGACCGTCAGCATCGGCGATGTCACGCTGTCACGACCGCTGTACGACCTGTATGTGGCCGAAGCGCAACAACACCTGCGCGTGTTGCGTGAGGAAGCGGCGCAGCTGAACAGCAACCCGACGCGCGTGCCCCCGGCCGAAGCGCTGCGTGCCGCCCATACGCTGGCCGGCATTTCCGGCACCTCTGGGTTCACGTCGCCACAAGCGCTTGGCCGTGCCGTTGAGCACGCCCTTGCGCGGCTGCGCGACACCGATACGCCGGCGGGCGCGGAACACGCCGCGCTGCTTGGCAGTGCTGCGGACACGCTCGACGCCATGCTCGGTGAAATTGCCAACGGCAGTCTGCCGCTGCCTACACCGATGCTCGAAGCCCAGCTCGACAGCGTACTGCGTACGCCGTTGCAGGAGAGCGCACCACCTACCACCATCGCCGCGGGGCTCGCGGCCGCCATCCCGCCCGTTTCGGCTGCCAGTGCGGCTGCGGCCGATGATGGCGTGCTCGACGTGCATGATGACGTCGACACCCAACTGCTGCCGATCTTCCTCGAAGAAGCACATGAAGTGCTCGACGCGCTCGGCGCCACGCTGCGAGAGTGGCGTGGCGACACTGCCAGCCGCGAAGCCCCGGCCAGCATGGCACGGCTGCTGCATACCCTCAAGGGCAGCGCGCGCATGACCGGCGCGATGACGCTCGGCGAACATGTGCACGCGCTCGAAAGCCAGCTCGAAGCCAGCGACGGCGTCACCGCCGAGCTGCTCGACACCCTCGAACAAGGCGTTGACCTCGCCAGCCAGACCATCGACCGTCTGGCGCGCGGCGAGACCCCTCCGGCTGCGCTCGTCGAAGCAGGTGCTGCGCCGGCGGAAGAAGGCGCTGCGGTTGCGATCGAAGGCGATGAACGTGCCGACACCACCGCCGCGACGCTGCGCGTGCGCGCCGATCTGGTCGATCGCTTCGTCAATCAGGCCGGTGAAATCGGCATTGCCCGCACCCGCGTCGAAGGCGAGTTGCGCGCCCAGCGCCGCGCCTTGCTCGACCTGACCGAAAACGTGATCCGTCTGCGCAACCAGCTGCGCGAGGTGGAAATCCAGGCCGACATGCAGATGCAGACCCGCATCGCACAGGCCGAATCGGAACACGCCAATTTCGATCCGCTCGAGATGGACCGCTATACCCGTCTGCAGGAATTGACGCGCATGATGGCGGAGAGCGTCAACGACGTCACCACCGTGCAGCACGCGCTGCTGCGCAATCTCGACGGCGCCGATGCCGCCGTGCTGGCGCAGGGTCGGCTCAACCGCGATCTTCAGCACGCGCTGATGTCGGTGCGCATGCGCCCCTTCGACAGCCTCGCCGACCGTCTCTACCGCGTCGTGCGGCAAAGTGCCAAGGATCTGGGCAAGCGCGCCAACCTCGAATTGCGCGGCGGTCGGATCGAACTCGACCGCTCGGTGCTCGAACGCATCACCAGCCCGCTCGAACATCTGCTGCGCAACTCGGTGGCGCACGGCATCGAGGCACCCGACGCGCGACGCGCGGCGGGCAAGGACGATATCGGCGAGATCACGTTGTCGGTGCGCCACGAAGGCAATGAAGTGGTGGTCGAGTTGCGCGACGATGGCGCCGGCCTGAACTACGCCAGCATCGAGAAGCGGGCGCGGGAATCCGGCCTGCTGGACGCGCATGAAACCGCCGATCAGCGCCGCCTCACCAACATGATCTTCATGCCCGGCTTCTCCACCGCCGGCAGCCTCTCGGCCGTGTCCGGGCGCGGAGTCGGCATGGACGTGGTGAAGTCGGAGACGGCCTCGGTCGGCGGTCGTATCGATGTCTCGAGCACGCCCGGCGACGGCACGCTGTTCCGCATCTACTTGCCACTGACCCTGGCCGTCACGCAGGCCCTGCTGGTACGCGCCGCGGGGCGCACCTATGCGATCCCGTCGACCATGGTGGCGCAGGTGATGGAACTGAGGCCCGATGCGCTCGCCAACCTGCAGGCGGCCGGCAGCACGCATTGGATGGAAAAGGATTTTCCCTACGCCTATCTGCCGCGGCTGCTCGGCGACGGCACCACCCAACCCGAGGCGCATCGCTTCAACTGGGTGCTGCTGCTGCATTCGGCCACCGACACGCTGGCGGTGCATGTCGACGCGCTGCTCGGCAATCAGGAAATCGTGGTCAAGAAAGCCGGCCCGCAGCTCGCGCGGCTGGTGGGCTACTCCGGCGCCTCGGTGCTGGGTGACGGGCAGGTGGTGCTGATCATCAACCCGATCGCACTGGCGGGCATGCACGAGACGCTTGGCGAGGTGGCGAGCGACGTCGCCGCGGTCGACGTGCCACACCTGCCGATCGTCATGGTGGTGGACGACTCACTCACCGTGCGCAAGATCACTGGCCGCCTGCTCGAGCGCGAAGGCTTCGAAGTGATCACCGCCAAGGACGGCGTCGATGCGCTCGAACAGTTGCTCGAAACCGTGCCCGACGTGATCCTGTCAGACATTGAAATGCCGCGCATGGACGGCTTCGACCTCGCCCGCAACATCCGCAACGACGAACGCCTCAAGCAGGTGCCGATCATCATGATCACCTCGCGGCTGGCCGACAAACACCGTGAATACGCGCGCAAAATCGGCGTCGAGCACTACCTGGGCAAACCGTATCAGGAAGACGAACTCCTCAAACTGATTCGCCAGTACACGGGTGAAACGGCGCACTGACGCGCGGCGGCGTCAATCGCCGCCGGCGTTTGGTATCAAGTAAACACTACGAATCCGTAGGGGACAATAACCGAACGCCATTGCACCAATCGGCCGCTATAAGGAGCAGTGCCCTTCGGCTGATACACCTTACGCTCGCGCCGGCTGTATTCAACTTAAGTGTTGATTATGCGATAATGCTAACTCGTGACCAGGGAGCTAGCCATGGAAGATCGGGCATACAACCACTT
>CBDTZF010000140.1:0-6724 GCA_965364825.1 uncultured Rhodocyclaceae bacterium
TCGAAGATCTGTGCGACGGGTGGGGTTTCTTCAGGTTTTTCGGGTGCGCGTCCGACGGGTTGTTGAGCCTGCTGTTGCGGCTGGGCTTGTTTCTGCTGGGTCTGCGCCACGGCGGTGCCGGCCTGCTTTTCGCCGGGCCCGGCGGCGCGCATTGTGCCCAGGCGCTCCAAACCGACCTTGTTGCGAATTTGCGTGAGGCGCGCTTCTTCTGTCTGCATCTGGTTGCGCAGGGCTTCGAGCCGTTGCGTTTGCTCCAGGAGCATCTGTTTGAGCTCGCCCAGCGTCGGACCGTTGTCGGTTCCGTCTGCGGCGCTGACCGTGCCGGCAGCACATGTGAGTGCCGCGACGAAAAGCGCGAGATGATGACGACGTGGTGCCGTCGGCTTGCGTGTGATCATGGTACGTGTTCTCTCCCTGGGTTGTTTTTTAGTCCAGATCGGCAGCTTCGGTAACTGGCTTCGCCGCTGGTGGATTCGGATTATGGATGCCGAGCCGGGTCATCATGCGGTACATCGTGCCGCGTGAAACTCCGAGTTCACGCGCAGCCTTGGAGATATTGGACTGATTTTGTTCCAGGCTGTGCAAAATGATCTGACGGTCGAGTTTGGTGCGCGCGCCTTCGAGCGTTGTGAAATCGTTGCTGGGCCGCCGCTCGCTGGCGATGCCGAGGTCATCCGGCATGATCTTCGAACCTTCGCACATGATCATCGCTCGACGTACTCGGTTGATTAACTCGCGCACATTACCTGGCCAGTTGTAGTGCTCCATCGCCTGGAGCGCCGACTCGCTGAAATCCATCAGGCGCGGCGTTTTAATCGAGAGGTTCTTGGCAAAAATCGCCCGCGCCAGCACGCGAACATCGTCGCGCCGGTCACGCAGTGCCGGCACGTGGATATGCACCACATTGAGCCGGTAGAACAGATCGGTGCGGAATCGGTCGTCAGCCACGGCCGCGGTGAGATCGACGTTGGATGCCGCCACCACGCGGGTGTTGACTGAAATGTTGCGCGTGCCGCCCAGCCGAACGATATTCATGTCCTGCAAGAAGCGCAGCAGATTGGTTTGCAGATCGAGCGGCAAATCGCCGATTTCGTCGAGAAACAGCACGCCATTTTCGGACGCTTCGATATTACCGATCTTGCGCTGTGCCGCGCCGGTAAAGGCGCCTTTTTCGTGCCCGAACAATTCCGCCTGGATCAGGCTCGCAGGCACCGCGGCGCAGTTCATGGCGACGAACGGCCCGGCGGCACGCGCCGAATAATCGTGAATGGCGCGGGCAACCAGCTCCTTGCCTGCACCGGATTCACCGCTGAGCAGGACCGGTACGTCGACCTTGACGACTTTTTCAAGCTGGCTGTAGAGCGTTTGCATCGCACGGCTCTCACCGATCATGCCGAAACGTGAGTCGGGTTCTTCGTGCGAGTACATTTGTGCGCGCATCTGGGCTTTGCCATAGGCGTGGCCGAGCGTCATGAGCAGCCGTTCCTGGTCTGCCGGAAGCGTATGAAAATCGTGGAAATGCTGGACGATGCACGGCCGGAGCTTGGTGTTTTCGAGCATGTCCGGCGCAATCAGTGCGATCCATTCGCTCACCGACGAATCGGTCAGTTGCGGAAGCGCCGTCGGCAGACTCGCAATGTCGGATTTCATGACGACCATGCCGACAAGTGCCGGCTGCTGGCGCTGCAACTGGATGGCCGTATCAAGATCGTGTGCGTGGCGGAAACGCCATTCGCCCGCGGCGCAGCTTTTGAGGCTGTCCGCAACCTCGCCGTCAGGGTCGTAAATCAGAACATCTCTAGGTGACACTCATTCCTCCCCGGTCGATTTGGTTCGGTAGTGCGTTGACCGTTGATTCGGTGCTTGTTCTGGCCCGGTAATACAGGGGCGCTTGCTCTTGATCTTGAGTGTGTTTGTAATTGTAGCCGGGCACGCCTGTGTCGGCTAAGGGCCGATATGCTGCACGGCGAAATTGGCTACTCCTTCAGGGTGGTCAGTGCTCTGGCCAACCTGAGCGGCGGCGCGGCAAGCGCGTAAACCGGAGGTGGCAAGTTGGCGATTCGTGTCTTGGGTAAGCGCAACTCGACATCTACGCGACGATTCATCTGACGACCGTCCCAGGTCGAGTTGGTCGCGACGAAGCAGTCGATGCATTCGCTGTTCGTGATCTTGGCGTTATGCGCGCCAGCTGAAATAAACGCTTTGGCAACCGTGGCGGCACGCCTGGCAGCGAGGGACTCATTGAAACCTGGGTCGCCACTCGCGTCTGTACGCCCCCTCACGTAAACATGTCTGGCTTCTTTGACGATCGGCACCAACTCGGCGACTGCTTTTCGGCCAATCGGACCGAGTGACGCGCGATTGACCGCGAAGGGCACCATGCGCGTGATTGAGCCGAAGCGATGATCGAGACGCAATGGGGCGATTTCGTCGGCGGTTGGCGATTCGCTCACCGGTTGCGCCGCTCGAAGTGCAGCGGGTTCGGCGCGTGCCAGCGTTTGCGGTGCGTCGGAAATCGGCTTGCCCGGCAAGAACCCCAACATATTGTCGCGTTTCGTCACGGCGACTTTGAGCGTTGGCAGCTTGCGCGTCGACAGAGGCTGCGGCATGGCGATGCTGTAGCTTGCGCCCGTGAGTGGGTCGATGAAATATCCGGCGCTCGGCGTCGGCGCGGGTGCGGAGGCGTACTGGCCCGAAGGCCCGAACGAACAGCCGGGGATTGCCGCCGCCAGCAGCAGCGGGATGAGGGCCGATTTGAAATGCTGACCGAGGTGTTTCATTGTGCTACTCCTTCATTGCGCTGCATCTTGCAGCCTCGCGTGAGCTACGTTGCATCGGCAAGGGGTTCTGCCGTTGGCCGGATTCGGCGTGCTGCCGGAACCGATCACAAGCGCGCTCATGCTCGATCGCCTTGCCACGTGGATGGGTTTGGCTATCGGATGAGCTACCCAAGCAATAATTGTTCCGAAAGGCAGCTCGCGATCGATAAGTGATTGATACAAATAGAAAGTCTTCTTGCACGACGACGATCTGATCAAGACCAACAATTCGCGAGTGTAAGAAAATATGACATCGGCGGCGGGTTCGCGATGACAAATTACTTCATTGGTATGAGGGGATCATACCCTTTGTGGCGCTGTGGATGATTGATCGCGCTTCGCTTGCTGCCGTGCTGCAAACGCGTCGACGTCAGCCTCTGCCCGCGGTCATGCCTTGCGCCACACTGTGGCCAGCCAGGGTTGTTCATGCCGTGGCCGACCCGGCGGGCGATAGAAGTGTTCAATTTCGCTGAAACCGGCTGCCGTCACCAGTGCGTGCCATGTCGGCAGATCGTAATAACAGCCGTAGCGCGTGCCGCTGTAGCCTTCGTCGTTGTGGCCGCGCGGGTTGGAGCAGAACAGCACGCCGCGTGGTTTGAGCGTGTGGTGCAAGGCCGTGAGGACGTCGGGTAGCGATTCGCGCGGGGCGTGAAACAGCGCGGCGTTGGCGAACACGCCGTCGAAGCGTGCGGCAGGCAGATCGAGTGAAATGAAGTTCTGCTGCCAGACTTCGCAACCGGTCGCGCGGCGCGCGATAGCAGCGAATGCGGCCGAGCCGTCGAGACCGATCACTTCGTGGCCGAGCGCACGAAAGCGCGCAATATCGCGCCCGGGACCGCAGCCAAAATCCAGAATCGAACAGGGCGGAGGGCTTTCGATGGCGCGCAACAGCGCATCGATGTTCTGACTGACGTCATGGTCGCGCGTGCCGTCGCGGTATGACTCGGCGTTCAGTTCGTAGTGAGCCAGTGTGTTGGCGGCCAGTTCGGCGGGGCTGGGGCGGTCGGGCATGGTGTTCTTCGACGTGTTGCAGGCGTGCGGCGAGAATACGCCATCGCCGCACTGCGCGCCGGCCCGACGGTATCATGCATCATCCATGGGCACCCTCTTCATCAGTTATCGGCGCGACGACAGCCAGGGCTTTGCCGGCCGGCTTGAGGACGATCTGAGCGAGCGTTTTGGCGACGCGCAGGTGTTTCGCGACCGCGAGATTCCGGCGGGCACGGATTTCGCCGCGCATCTCGAGCGGAACCTTGCTGAAGCCGAGGTGGTGCTGGTGGTCATCGGGCCGAACTGGCTCAATGCGCGTGACGCGGCCGGTGGCCGCCGGCTCGATGCGCCACAGGATTGGGTGCGCCGCGAAATCATGCTGGCGCTGACGACGGACGTGGCGGTGGTGCCGGTGCTGGTCGGCGGCGCCACCATGCCCGCGACCGACGACCTGCCCGCGGCACTGGCGCCGCTGGCCGGCCGGCAGGGGTTCATGTTGTCGGATCACCGCTGGCCGCAGGAACTTGATGAGTTGGCCGATCAGTTGGCGCGGCTCTCGTCGGCGCTGGCGGCGGCGCGGCACGCCCGTCAGCGCGAAAGCGCGCCAACGCCGGCGCGCGCAAGCTCGTCGGCGCCATCGATTGCCGCGCGCGCGGTGCCTTGGCTGGCGCGGCGTTTGAGAAAGCTGTTCGGGGTGGTGCTGACGCTTTCTGCGCTTTACATCCTCGTGCGCGCGCTCGGTGGCGTGCAGGGCAATCGCATGCTCGACAAGGTAATTTCCACCACGGTGGCGCAAATCAAGGCACTGCTGTAGCCCACCTCAAGGCGTTCGCGGCGCGCTCAAACCTTGTGCGTGGATAGCAGGATGTTGGTTTCGCTGTTGGCGATGCCGTCGATGTCGCGCACGCGGCCGAGCGCACGGTCGAAGGCTTCGAGCGAATCGGTGCGTAGTTCAGCGAGAAAGTCCCAACGGCCGTTGGTCGAGTGCAGCGTGCGCACGGCCGGTTCGCCGCGCAAGGCCTTGAGCACCGCGTCAGAGCGGTTGCCTTCGACTTCGATGCTCATCCAGGCGCGAATGCAGTGTTCTTCCGCAATCGGTTTGAGACGCACCGTGTAGCCGCTGATTACGCCGCTGCCTTCGAGCTTGCGCAAGCGGTTGACGACGGTGCCGCGAGACACCCGCAAGCGCTGCGCCAGCGTCGCCACCGGCAGGCGGGCGTTGTCGCGCAGCAGGGCGATCAGTTGGCGATCGGTGTCGTCGAGTCGGTGCAATCCGTCAGTCATCACTATCAGTTTGTTCAAACGTGTACTGATAATAGACAAAATACTGACTTTTTGTTGACGGGTATCGTGACTAGTATAGGGAGATGACTTCTCTTTGATGAGGCGCGCGCCATGCCCCCGTCAGCACACATTCTCATGGTCGACCCCGCGCATTTCGATGTGCGGTATGCGATCAACCCGTGGATGCAGCCCACCCGGTGGGCGGCTGATGCGGCGACCTTGCAGTCAGGGGCGCGCGCGAGCTTCACCGCGCTGCGCCAGATGCTCGAGCAGATCGGTTGCCGGGTGAGCACGGTGGAAGGCGTGGCCGGTCTGCCGGACATGGTATTTCCGGCCAACGCCGGCATCGTGCTCGATCGTCGGGTGTTGCTGGCACGCTTCCGTCACCCCGAGCGCCAGGGCGAGGAGGCGCACTTTGCCGCCATCTTCCGTGCCTTGCAGACGCAGGGCGAGATCGACTCGGTCGACGTTCTTCCGCCCGGGTGCTTTCAGGAAGGCGCGGGCGATTGCATCTGGGATGCTACGCGCGGGCACTTCTGGGCCGGTTGGGGGCCGCGTTCGTCGCTGGAGGCAGTTGATGCCGTGTCCGCGCACTTCGACCAGCGCGTGGTGCCGCTCGAACTGGTGACCGAGCGCTCCTATCATCTGGACGTGTGCTTTTGCCCGCTCTCGGGCGGCGAGATTCTTTACTACGCGCCAGCGCTGTCGGCGGAGGCACGCGCGCGCGTCGCCGCCGAAGTGGCCCCGGAACTGCGCATTGAAGCAACCGATGACGACCTGGCGCAGTTCAATGTGAATGCGGTCAATGTCGGGCGCGATGTGGTGATGAGCCGCTGCAGCGCACGGTTGCAGGATGTACTGGAGGCGCGCGGCTATCGCGTGCATACGGTTGATCTGGCGCCCTTCATGCTCTCGGGCGGCGGCGCCTTCTGCATGACGCTACGCCTTGACCGCCACGCTCGCGCGGAGTCATCCGCGGCGATCCCGAGTCTCGTCGGGTAAAGAAGAGGAGGACATCATGGTTCGCACAATCGACGTACCCACCATGCAGGCCTGGCTGCGCCGGCGCGGCGTAGCGACGGTGATCGCGGAGCTGGCCGAGGCCATTCGTGCCGACTACCTGCGCTGGCACGAGATCGAGAAGACGGCGCGCGTGGCGAGCCATTCGCGTGTCGGCGTGATCGAACTCATGCCGGCAGCGGACAGCACGCATTACGGCTTCAAGTACGTCAACGGCCACCCGGCCAACGCGCGCGAGGGCAAGCTGACCGTGATGGCATTCGGCGTGCTCTCCGATGTGGCCACCGGTTACCCGCTGCTGCTCTCGGAGATGACGCTCGCCACCGCCTTGCGCACCGCCGCCACCTCGGCCATCGCGGCGGCCGAAATGGCACGGCCGGGATCACGCTGCATGGCGCTGATCGGCAATGGAGCGCAAAGTGAATTCCAGGTGCTGGCGTTCCATCATCTACTGGGTATCGACACCGTTCGCGCCTATGACGTCGACGCGGGCGCCACGGCGCGCCTGCAGCGAAACCTGGCGCATCTGCCGGGGTTGCGCATCGAAGCGGCACCGAGCGTTGCCGAGGCGGTGCGCGGGGCCGACATCATCACCACCGTCACGGCCGACA
>CBDTZF010000141.1:0-6672 GCA_965364825.1 uncultured Rhodocyclaceae bacterium
CCCGACACGGACTTGCACCGTGCTGTTGTCGCGCCTTCACGGGCGCACTCATTCCCGCGAAAGCGGGAATCCATCCACGCCGGGGCACTGGATCCCTGCTTTCGCGGTAATGACATCGGAGGTTTGAGGGCTGAGCTGAAGCTTCTACATAATCAGGAGCCACAATGTATCAACCTCATTCCATGTTGTGCATGAGTCGTCCGAAAAAACCGGGTTTGATGGGCATCTGATCGCGTAGCGCCACCCAGATCGTGGCGTCACCCGGTTTGGCGTTGCGGTGACCGAAACGGCGACTGGTGACGTGTCTGCCTGTTTTGCGCACTGTGACCACCTGCCATCGAATGCATCAGATCGACACCACCTCATCGAGCGTGATGTCCACGACAAGCTCTGTCGAAAGTTTCTCCAGTTCATCTTTGAGGGCTGCGGCGTCGAGATCGTGCGTGGCTTGCAGGCTGGCGCGGGCGTGAAACAGCGTTTCGCCAGACATCGGCGCGCTGGAGGTGAGCGTCTTCAGTTCGTCTACGGTGACGGCGTAGCGCGTGAACACCTGCGCCACTTCTCGAACGATGTCGGCGCGATCCTGCCCAACCAAGGTGAAGTGCAGGCGGCGGGGTGCCTCCGCTTCCGCTGGTGATGTTGCGTGAGAGACGCTGATTGTCAGTGCGTCGAGCGATTCGAGCGCGGCGACCAGCGCGTCGGCGTCCGCTGGCGACACTTCGACGCGTAGAATACCGGCGAACTTGTCGGCCAACCGGGCCATCGACGATTCCATCCAATTGCCACCGTTTTCGCTGATCGTGCGCGATAGCATTTCGACCAGGCCGGCGCGATTTTCTCCGATTGCAGTGAGGACGAGGCTTTTCATGGGGACAGCTTCCTTGCAGTGGATTGTCATGATTGTAGGTGATAGCGGCCGGCGGGCAATGACGTGATCACGCCCCTCGATCTGTTGCCGCTTCTCCTCCTCGCTGGCGGCGTGTGGTTCTGGATGGATTCGCTCAAGGCGCGCGAGGTGGCACTGATGGCGGCGAGTGGGGCATGCGCGCGCTACGGCTTCCAGTTTCTTGACGAAACTGTCATGACCGAACGCCTGCGCGTTGCACGCGACGGCAACGGACGCCTTTGTCTACGCCGCGTGTATCGATTCGAGTTTTCCGACACCGGTAATAACCGCCGGCCGGGCTCGGTGGTGATGCTTGGGCGCGAAGTGGAAATGGTGCAGCTGGCGGGCGTGCTCGAAGTGGTGAAGTGAGCCGCCGGGTGCGTGTCAATACGCGGTTTGAATCGTCTACACGAATTGTCCTGCCGCCACGCCCGACGACCATGCCCATTGAAAATTGTAGCCACCCAGATGACCAGTCACGTCGACCACCTCGCCGATGAAAAACAGCCCTGGTTGTGCGCGAGATTCCATCGTCTTGGACGACAGCGCACGCGTGTCGACGCCGCCCAGCGTGACCTCCGCCTTGGCATAACCCTGCGTGCCTGACGGCGCCATTGTCCAGTTACCCAGCTTCTCTGCCAACTGCTTACGTTCAGCTACGCTCATTTGCTTGAGCGGCAGCTGCGCGTCCTGCGTCTGCGCCCATGCGTGCGCAAAACGTCGCGGCAGCACTTCACTGAGCAGATTGGCCGGCAGCGCGCCGCTGTCGATGCGTGCGTCGATCCACTGCGCGGCGTCTTCGCCGGGGAGCAGATCGAGACGGATCGGTTCGGCGTGTCCGGCTGCGCAGGCTGCCTGCCAATAGCTTGAAATCTGCAGGATCGCCGGGCCGGAGAGGCCGCGATGGGTAATCAGTGCACGTTCGCGAAAGCTCGCGCCGGCACAATGCGCCACCACCTCGAAGGCCGTGCCGGCCAGCGGTGCGAGCGCGCTGAGCGTTTCGCTGGCGAGCGTCAGCGGCACCAGTGCGGGGCGGGGCGGCACCACCGGGATGTTGAACTGGCGCGCGATGCGGTAGCCCAGATCGGTGGCGCCGATTTTCGGGATCGATAAACCGCCGGTGGCAATCACCAGGCTGGGCGCATTGAAGCGGCCGCGATCGGTATCGATGCAATAGCCCGAATCCTCGGCATGGCTCACGCTCAACACCTTGGCGGGGCGCGCCCAGTCAACGCCGCTGTCGCTGCATTCGGTCAGCAGCAGGTCGATGATCTGTTGCGCGCTGTCGTCGCAAAACAGCTGGCCGAGCGTTTTTTCGTGATAGCGGATGCCATGACGCGATACCAGCGCGATGAAGTCCTGCGCGGAATAACGGGCTAGTGCGGAACGCGCAAAGTGTGAATTTTGTGACAGAAAATTCGCGGCACTGACGTCGCGATTGGTGAAGTTGCAGCGCCCACCACCGGAGATGCGGATCTTCTCGGCCAGCTTGGCCGCGTGGTCGACAATCAGCACGCGCTTGCCGCGTTGCCCAGCATTGGCGGCACACATCATGCCGGCGCCGCCACCGCCGATCACCACCACATCATAACTACGCATCTTGCCGATCCGTGCCCGCGAGAGCCGCGAAGCCTACCCGAGCGGCGAGGCGGCGTGCAAACCGGGCGCATTCACAGCGCATCGCGCCACTGTTAAGCTGCCTGTCAACATAGGGGCGCATTGCGAATGAGCGAATCCAAGTCGTAGGGTGCAATAACTGAAAGGCATTGCACCGATCAACCGTTGAATGGTGCAATGCGCTTCGCTTATTGCACCCTACGCGGCTGTTATGCTGCCTATCAACATAAGGGCGCGCTGCGAATGAGCGAATCAGACGAAGAACCGGTGGCCGAAACCGTTAAGAAAACATCGCCGCTTCGGCGCTGGGCGATACGGCTGGCCGTTGCGCTGGTGCTGTATGCCTTGCTCGGCTTTTTTGGTCTGCCGGCGCTGATCAAATGGCAGTTGCCCAAACAGGCGAGTGCGCAACTGGGGCGGGTTGTCACGCTCGAGAACGCGCACTTCAACCCGTTTACGCTGCGCCTGAAGCTCACTGGCTTGCTGGTGGCCGAGGCGGACGGGACAGGCCCCGCCGCCAGCATCGGTATGGTGCAGACGGAACTGCAATGGCGCTCGATCATCTATTGGGGGCTGGTGTTTTCGCGGCTCGATATCGAATCGCCCATAGTGCGCGTGGTGCGCTATGAAGGCGCGCGTTACAACTGGTCCGACGTCATCGAACGGCTGGCGCAGCCGGTGCCGGCGACGGAGCCGGCGAATACGCCGCCAGACGAACCCGCCAAACCGGCCCGTTTCTCGGTCAACAACATCCAGATCACCGACGGTCAGATCGACTTTGACGACCGCCCGGTGAAGCTGGTGCAACGGGTGCGGGAACTCGCGCTCGGCATTCCCTTCATTTCCGGATTTCCAGCGGAAGTCGAGCGCTTCGTCAAACCCGCGTTGTCGGCCCGCATCAACGGCACGCCGTTTTCGCTGGATGGGCGCACGCGCCCCTTTGGTGACGATCTCGAAACCGTGTTCGACATTGCGCTCGATCCGTTCGACGTCGCACCCTATATCGCCTATCTGCCCTTCAAGCCGGCGTTTGCACTTGAATCCGGTCAGTTGGCCACAAAACTCGAACTGGCGTTTTCGTCACTGAAATCCGGCCCCAGGCTGACGCTGGCCGGCACCGTCACGGTGAGCGAAGTCGACCTGCGCCTGCGCGACAAACGGCCCTTGCTGCGCTTGCCGCGGCTGCACACCGAGATCGAGCGCATCGACGTGTTCGCGAGAGCGGTGCATGTCGCGCGCGTGAGTATTGACGCACCAAAGATTCATGTACGGCGTGAGAAGAACGGTGCGATCGACTGGCAAAGTCTGGCGCCACCGGCCGGCGATGAACCGCCCAAGGCGGAGGAGGGCAATGCCTCGCCGCTGACAATTCGGCTTGATGCGCTCACGCTGGAGGACGGTCAGTTGGCGTTTTCCGATGCCGCTGCACCCGCGAAGCCGTTCTCCACCCAACTGAACGCATTACAAGTCACGCTCAAAGGTTTTGTCAGCGATGGCACGACTCCGGCGCAACTCAGCGTGTCGGCACGCAGCGAGGCCGGCGAGCAGATCGACGCGCAAAGCGAGTTTGCGTTGATGCCGTTCCGCGCCTCGGGACAACTTGCGCTAAAGGCGCTGCCGCTAGCGCATTACGCGCCGTATTTCGCGCAGCAGTTGGTCGGCGCGAGCGTGACCGGCGGCGCCATTTCGCTGGAGGCGCCGTTCGAGATCGACGACGCCGGGATGCGGATCAAGAAAGCCGGCTTGACGCTTGCCAAAGCCGCCGTAACGATCGATGACGCAAAAGAACCGTCCTTGGACATCGTGGCGCTCAGCGCCGAGGCGATCGACGTGGACACGGCAGCGCAAAAAGTGACAATCGGCCGGCTCGCGGGTAAGGGCGGGCGGCTGGCGCTGGTGCGTGCGCGCGGCGGCGATATCGATTTGCTCGGCATCATCAAACCCGGAGAAGACGCGCCAGCCGACGATGCGCCGGCTTGGCTGGCGACGCTCAAGGAAACCGCGTTGCAAGACTGGACGCTGCGGTTCGAAGATCGCACGCCCGCCAAGCCGGTGATCGTCGAAGCGACGCGTACCGCGATCGACCTTGGCAGCGTGAGCACGGCGGCCAAGGAACCGACGCCGCTGCGCCTTGAAACAATCATCGATAACCGGGGTTATGTCGCGGCGAAAGGCACGCTGCATATCGCCGAACAAGCTGCCGACCTACGTATCGATATCAAGCGCCTTGAATTGGCATCCCTGCAGGGCTACGCGGCAAAAGCGACCGAGGCCCGGCTGCGTTCGGCGCGGCTCAGCGTGGCAGGCCAGCTTAACGTTGCGGCGGGTGGCGACACACCGGCTGTGACGTATCGTGGCGACGCGTCGATCACCGACCTGATCGCAGTCGATCCGCGCAACAACACCGATTTTCTTCGCTGGAAAAGCCTTGCCTTCGACAAGATCGACGTGCGCAGCGCGCCGCTGTCGTTTGCGGTAGGCGAAGTGAAGTTGGCGGATTTCTACTCACGGCTGATTCTCGATCAGCAAGGGCGCCTGAACTTCCGCGAACTGACGGGTGAAGCGCCCGAGGATGAGGATGAGGGAAAAGCGACGAAAGCGGCATCCGCGGCCACCACCCGGCAAGGCAGCGGTTCGCCCGGTCTGCATGAAGATGACGGCCGACTGGCGCGGCAGCCGGATGGCGAGGCCACCACGACCTTGCCGCCGCCTGCCGCCGACCTGCCGCCGATTCGCGTTGAAAGAATTGTCGTCGAGCGCGGCAATGTCAATTACAGCGACCGCTTCATCACCCCGAACTACGATGCCAATCTCACCGAGCTCACAGGCTCGCTGACGGGACTGTCGACCGACGCCGACAGCGTCGCCACATTGTCGCTGGATGCCGCAATCGACCATGACGCGCCGGTCAAGATCAGCGGCGAACTCAACCCATTACGCAACGACCGCTACCTCGACATCACCGCGACGGTGACGGACTTTCAACTGCCCACCATTTCAACATACGCAGGCAAATATGTCGGCTACGGCATCAAGAAAGGCAAGCTGTCGGCGGAGCTGACCTACAAGGTGGTCGACCGCAAACTGACCGCGGAGAACAATGTGCTGCTACGGCAGCTCACGTTTGGTGCGCCGGTCGACAGCCCGGATGCGGTCAATCTGCCGGTGCAACTGGCCGTTTCGCTGCTCACCGACGCCAAGGGCGAAATCGATCTGTCGGTTCCGGTCAGCGGCACACTCGACGACCCGGAGTTCAGTATTGGCGGGCTGGTTTGGCGCGCGTTCTTCAATTTAATCGTCAAGGCCGTGACCTCGCCGTTTTCGCTGCTCGCCTCGATCGCCGGCGGCGGCGAAGAACTCGACCATGTGGCGTTCGAGCCCGGCATCGCGGCGCTGTCGCCCGGCGCGGTCGGCAAGCTTGAATCGCTTGCCGAGGCGCTCAAGAAGCGGCCCGGTCTGAGTATCGAGTTGACCGGCCGAGTCGACCCTGCGACCGACGAATCCGGTTTGCGCGAACAATGGATGCTCGATCGCATGCGCGAGCGCCAGCGTGAAGTGCTGCTCGATGCCGGCGAAAGCCCACCGCCGCTGCGCGAGATCAAACTCCCCGAGAAAGATCGCGATGATCTCCTCGAAGCGGCTTACGGCGAGGCCGACATCGAAAAGCCGCGCAACTTTATCGGCATCGCGAAATCGCTGCCGGCGGAGGAGATGCGCGCGCTGATGATCAAACAGGCACCGATCAGTAAGGCTGACCTGGCAGCATTGAGCAAGGCGCGCACGGAGGCGGTGCGCGAGTGGCTGGTGACGACGGGCGGCATCGACGCGAGCCGAATTTTCCTCGTCACCGGTTCGGGCGATGCAAAAAAATCATCCGACGCCGCAGCAAGCCGTGTCGATTTTTCACTGAAATAGGAGACAGGTATGTCAAAGCGACTGACTGGAAGCGTTCTGGAACAGAATATCGCCGGCCTCGATGGCTGGGAGATCAACGCCGACAAGACGGCCATTTCGCGCAACTTTCGTTTCCGCGATTTCAACGCCGCCTTCGGCTTCATGAGTCGCGTCGCGCTGATGGCCGAACGACTCGACCATCATCCCGAATGGTCGAACGTCTACAACAAGGTCGACATCACCTTGACGACCCACGATGCCGGCGGGCTCACCGA
>CBDTZF010000142.1:0-6648 GCA_965364825.1 uncultured Rhodocyclaceae bacterium
CTTGAAGCGCGCGTTGCCACCCTGCCCCGCCCGCTGGTATTCACCAACGGCTGTTTCGACATCCTCCACCGCGGCCATGTGACCTGTCTGGAACGCGCCCGCGCGCTCGGCGCCACACTCATCGTCGCGCTCAACACCGACGCCTCGGTGCGCCGTCTTGACAAGGGTACGGAGCGACCGATCAATCCGCTGGCCGACCGCATGGCAGTGATCGCCGCGTTGGAGAGCGTAGGCGCCGTCACCGCCTTCGACGAAGACACCCCGCTGCAGACCATCCTCGCCTGCCGGCCCGATGTGCTGGTCAAGGGCGGCGACTGGCCGCTCGATGCGATCGTCGGCGCGACGGAAGTCCGCGCATGGGGCGGCACGGTCTGCGCCATTCCGTTTGAGCATGAACGCTCGACCACCGGGCTGGTGGCGCGCATTCGTGAGGGCGGCCAACCCGGTTAAAGAGTGTGGTCGGGGCGCCGATAGTTGATTGAAGCGCCGACTGTCGCGAATGCGAATACTTCCTGTTTAGCGCAACACGCAAACGCACAGGGTCTGATCGTGACATCGGCATAGACCGAACCACGACGACCGGCCCAAATGTACTGCCTCATTCTGCTCCCTGCTGCCGTAGCCGATCTGCCACGCATCATCTGCCGGCTGCTGGTGCGGCTTGCCGTCTTGCTCGCGGCGCTCACCATCGCAACCGGAATGTGTCGCGCAGCCACCCCCGAAGTGCCAACCGCACCGTCGGCCACGGCACCGGCCAAGGTGCTTCTGCTGTTGTCGTATCACCCCACCTTTCCCACCTCGTCGGCCATCATCGACGGCGTGCGCGCCGGTTTCGGCGAAACACCCGTAGAGCTACAGGTCGCGTACTTGCATGCGCGCCACAACAACGACGCCGCCTACCTTGCCCGCTACGCCGACTGGCTCGCGATGCGCCTCTCGCGCCAGCCAGTCGACCTGGTGATTGCTGCCGATGACGCGGCGTTCGAGTTCGCGCTTGCCAACGGCGAGCTGCTCGGCGACGTTCCGGTGGTCTTTCTTGGAGTGAACAACGTCGAGCGCGCGCGGGCGGCCGAGCCGCTACCGAACGTCACGGGTGTGGTCGAACACGTGTCGATCGACAAGACGCTCGCCCTCATCCGCGCGCTCATGCCGCGGACAGCGCGCCTGCATGTAATCACCGACGACTCCCCCGGCGGGCGCGCCGACTACACCACCTTGCAAAGCGCGCAGGCGGAATTCCCTGAACTCGAGATCGCGCCGCTGAGGCTTGACACGATGAGTTGGGACGCACTGGCCGATCGGCTGCGTCGCCTGCCCGCTAACGAACCGATCTTGCTGCTCGCTGCCTACAAGGACGCCGCGGGCGAGACCAAAACCTTTGAACAGAGCACGGCGTTCCTGCTCAACGCCGCCCAGGCGCCGATTTTCCATCTGTGGGAACACGGCATCGCGCAGGGTCTTGCAGGCGGCTGGGTGATGAGCCATCGGCTGCACGGCGAACTTGCGGCGCACATGGCCACACGCATTCTGACCGGCACCGCGCCGCGCGATATTCGCGTGCAGTTCGAAAGCCCCAATCGGCCCGTGCTCAACGCCTCCACGCTGGCCCGCTTCGGCATCAATACGTGGGCGGCACCGGCGGAGACGACATGGCTCGCACGGCCCGCTTCACTGCTCGTCGACTTTCCGATTCAGGTCGCGCTGGCCTCTGCCGCCGTGCTGCTGCTTTCGATACTGGTGGGCGCGCTGGTCCGTGCGAACCAGCAGCGCAGCCAGTCACTGAAAGTGGCTGAAGAACAGCGCGCGCTGCTCACTTCACTGTTCGACGCCAGCCCCGATCCGGTGTTCTACAAGGACGACCGGGGACGTTTCGCCATGGTCAACCGCGCCTTCGCCGAACTGATGGGACGCGGCGTGGATGAAATCATCGGCGCAACCGATCACGCGCTGTTCCCCGCAACGATGGCCGATGCGTATCGCCAGAATGATCGCGAAGTCATGGACCGCGGCGTCACGCTGCGCATGCGCGAGCTGTTCGATCAATCGGACGGAACGCAGACGATGTTCGACATGGTCAAGGCTCCGGTTCGTACCAACATCGGCAAAACCACGGGATTGCTCGGCATCGCGCGCGCCACCACTGCCGAGCACCGCAACAGCGACCGCCTGCTGCTTGCCGCGCAGGTGTTCGAGAACGCCGCCGAAGGCATCATGATCACTACCCGCAAGGGTGTGATCGAAATGGTCAATCCGGCGTTTTCCCGCATCACCGGCTACAGTGCGGCGGAGGCCATCGGCCAGACACCGATGCTGCTGCGCTCCGGCCGCCACACGCCGGCCTTCTACAAACGCATGTGGGAAACCATCGAGCGCAACGGCGAGTGGCAGGGTGAGGTGTGGAATCGGCGCAAGTCCGGCGACGTCTACCCGGAATGGCTGAACGTTTCACCCGTCCGCGATGATGACGGCGCGATCCAGCATTACATCGGCTTTTTCTTCGACACCACCGATCTCAAACTGTCCGAAGCAAAGCTCGAGCACATGGCGCATCACGACGTGCTCACCGGCCTGCCGAACCGCATTCTGCTCAGCGACCGCATCGACACTGCGCTGCGTCGCGCCAACCGCGACCATCATCAGGTCGCCCTGATCTTCCTCGATCTCGACCACTTCAAGAACATCAACGATTCGTGCGGCCATCCGGTCGGCGACGAAGTGCTCAAACAGGTCAGTGCGCGCCTGCTCGAATGCGTGCGCGAACAGGACACCGTGGCGCGCCTCGGCGGCGACGAATTCATCGTGCTGATGGACGACCTTCACGACACCGCAGAAGCCGAATTCGCGGCGCAACGCATCCTCGCCTGCCTCAATCCGCCGATCAGTGTCGAGCATCAGGAGTTTTTCGTCAGCGCCAGTCTCGGCATCAGCGTGTTCCCGCAGGACGGCGAAACGGCCGACGAACTGATCCGCAATGCCGACACGGCGATGTACCAGGCCAAGCACCTCGGGCGCAGCAACGCTCAGCGCTACGCCGAGCAGCAGACGGTGTCAGCGCGCTCGCGCGTGCGAATGGAAAACGCCATGCGCCGCGCGGTCACGAACAGCGCATTCAAGGTGTGGTTCCAGCCACAGATCAACCTGGGCAGCGGAGAACTGATCGGCTTCGAAGCGCTGTGTCGCTGGCACGATGACGAACTCGGACAGGTGCCGCCGAGCGAGTTCATTCCGCTCGCCGAAGGCAATGGACTCATCGTGCCGATCGGCGAACACGTGCTGCGAACCAGCTGCCGTCAGATCGTCGCCTGGCGCGATGCCGGGCTCAACCCGCCACGTGTCGCGGTCAATGTTTCAGGTCGGCAGTTGCGCCGGCTCGATTTCCTCGCCTCGCTGTGCGCCATCCTCGAAGAAGAACGCTGCCGGCCAGAGTGGATCGAGCTCGAAGTGACCGAATCCGACATTCTCAAGGACGCCGAGCCGGCGATCGCCACCTTGCATGGTGCGCGCGAATTGGGCGTGGCGCTGTCGCTCGACGATTTCGGCACCGGCTTCTCCTCGCTGAGCTATCTCAAGCGCCTGCCGATCGACATCCTCAAGATCGATCGCAGCTTCATCAACGGCCTGCCCGATGACAACAACGACCGCGCCATCGTGCAGGCCGTGCTGGCGATGGGACGCAGTCTGGGCATGCACGTACTGGCCGAAGGCATCGAGACGCCGGCACAGGTCAATGCGCTGCGCCTGATGGGCTGCCTCTATGGCCAAGGCTATCATTTTGGCCGCCCGGCCTTGCCCGACACGTTCACCGCGGCACTCGTCGAACGCCAGCGCGCCACCGCGTGAAGACTCGCGCCCCGCTGCGGCCTTCGCGCCAGCGGCCGGCTCGCCTAGAATAGTAGGCTTCGTCCTCTGTGCTGGAACCTACGCCCCCCATGAAAATCGCCAACGACATTACCGAACTGGTCGGCAACACGCCACTGGTGCGCCTCAACCGGATCACCGCCGACATCGACGCCACGGTGGCGCTCAAGCTCGAATTCTTCAACCCGGCACACAGCGTCAAAGACCGCATCGCCGTTTCGATGCTCGACGCCGCCGCAGCCGCGGGCAAGATCAAGCCCGACACCATCGTGCTCGAACCGACCTCGGGCAACACCGGCATCGGCTTGGCGATGGTGTGCGCCGCACGCGGCATCAAATGCGCCGTTGTCATGCCGGACACGATGAGCCGGGAACGCCGCCTGCTGCTCAAGGCCTACGGCGCCGAACTTATCCTCACCCCCGGCTCCGAAGGCATGACCGGCGCCATCGGCAAGGCGGAAGAACTCGCCGCCGCGGACGCGCGCTACTACATTCCGCAGCAGTTCGCCAACCCCGCCAACGTCGAAATCCACCGCACAACCACGGCGGAAGAAGTGTGGAACGACACCGACGGCCAGGTCGACATTTTCGTCTCCGGCATCGGCACCGGCGGCACCATCACCGGCGTCGGCGAAGTGCTCAAGGCGCGCAAACCCGGCGTGCAGATCATCGCCGTCGAGCCTGATGCCAGCGCGGTGCTGTCAGGCGGCCAAAAAGGCCCGCATCCGCTGCAGGGCATCGGCGCCGGCTTCGTGCCCGAGATTCTCAACACCGAAATCTACGACGAGGTGGTGCGCGTCAAGAACGACGACGCCTTCGTCATGGCGCGACGCCTCGCCAGCGAAGAAGGCCTGCTGGTCGGCATTTCTTCCGGCGCTGCGGTGAGCGCCGCGCTTGAGGTCGCCCGCCGGCCGGAAAACCGCGGAAAACTCACCGTGGTGATCATTCCTTCGTTCGGCGAACGCTATCTAAGTACGCCGCTGTTTCAGGATCTCGAGGTCTGAGTTCGCTGTGCCGGACAAAAAAAACGGCAGCCACCGCTGCCGTTTTTTTGTGCTCCAGAATGCTCACTCGACAACGCGCACCGCATCGCCCACGCCGAGCCCCAATTGGGCCGCGGCATTGCCGCAGTTCACCGCCACTTCGACCAGTCCGATACTGTTTTCGTACCAGAACGCCGAACCCGTCGGCACTTCAGAATAGACTCGCGCCCACGGGATGCGCCGGCCCACCACGTCGATCGCCGCGGTGTGAGGCAGATTTCCGGCGCGCAGACCGGTCAAGGCATTGCCGTAGTGGTCGACATAGATGATCTGCGCAAGATCGTCGGCGCCATACTCGATATCCAGCGAGTCGCATGATTCCAGCCACCCGGCCTCGATCACGCCAGCGGCCAGCCCTGCCGCCACCGGGGCAAACAGATCGCGCCCGTGAAACGACGGCGAAAGCGCATCGGGCCGCCAACTGATGCGCCAGGTGCGCGCACGTTTGGCGCGTGCCGCAACCACCGACAACAAGCCGTTGTCCGGCCCGACAAACCACTGCCCGTCGGCCTCCACGGCCGCCGCAGAACGATCGCTGCCGACGCTCGGGTCGATCAGCGCGAAAAAAACGCTCTTCTCAGGGAATTGGCCATGCATCGCAGCCAGCAGATGTGCACCCGCGTGGGGATCGAAATCCGGCACGCTATGCAGCAAGTCGATCACTGCCGTGCCCTTCGGCGCGGTTTGCAGCATGCGGGCCTTGATCTGCCCAACGTAAAGGTCGTCCGCGCCGAAATCGGTGAAAAGAATGATCATTGTTGGACTGTCCATCTTGAAGGTCGGGCCATTGTAGACCGGGCGCTGTTCTGCGTCTCGCATTTGTGTCGGGCGGTGTCATCCCGGTCACCGCGACGGCAGCGGCCATCCCGATCAAGCCGACGGTAGAATAGCGCCTCATGTCGCGCGCCACCGAAATCCTCGAACACGTCTTCGGCTACACCGCCTTTCGCGGTGAGCAGGCGGCGGTTGTCGACCATGTCGCCGGCGGCGGCGATGCGCTGGTGCTGATGCCCACCGGCGGCGGCAAATCGCTGTGCTTCCAGATTCCGGCGTTGATGCGCCAAGGCACGGCGGTGGTCGTCTCGCCGCTGATCGCGCTGATGCAGGATCAGGTGGCTGCGTTGCAGGAGGCCGGCGTCGCCGCCGAGTGTCTCAATTCCAGCCTCGATGCGCAGTCTGCCGGCGCGATCGAGCAACGACTGATGGCGGGCGCGCTCGATCTGCTCTATGTCGCCCCCGAACGCCTGCTCAACGCACGCATGCTGGCGCAGCTCGATCATTTGCACTCCGGCCACGGCATCGCTCTGTTCGCCATCGACGAAGCGCACTGCGTGTCGCAATGGGGGCACGACTTCCGCCCCGAATACCTGCAGCTTTCGATACTTTCCGAACGCTTTGCCAACGTGCCGCGCATCGCGCTCACTGCCACCGCCGACGCGCAGACGCGCGAAGAAATCGCCACCCGGCTGGCGCTCGGCAACGCGCAGCGCTTCGTCGCCAGCTTCGACCGCCCCAACATCCGCTACCGCGTCGTCGAAAAGGACGGCCCGCGCCAGCAATTGCTCGATTTCATACGTGAACATGCCGGCGAGGCGGGCATCGTGTATTGCCTGTCGCGCCGCAAGGTGGACGAAACCGCGAGCTGGCTGAACACCCAGGGCGTCACTGCTCTGCCCTACCACGCCGGGCTTGGCAGCGAAGTGCGCGCCAAGCACCAGCGCCGTTTTTTGCGTGAAGACGGCATCGT
>CBDTZF010000143.1:0-6630 GCA_965364825.1 uncultured Rhodocyclaceae bacterium
AGCAGGCAATCCGTACCGTCAAGTCGATTGCTTTCGTGATCCCGAATGAGCGCCTGCACGGCATCGGCACGGAACAAGCCGCGCGATTTCACTACTTCGGGGCTCAGCAGCCGCGCCAACACGGGCGCGAGATCACGTTTTAGCCAGGCGCCCATTGGTGTGCCAAATCCACGCTTCTTGCGATTGAGGATATCGTCGGGCAGCAAATCGGCCAGTGCAGCCTTCATGAGATGTTTGAGTCTGCCCCCTTTGACCTTGACCGCCTCTGGCATCCCGGCAGCCAATTCGACCAAGGTGTGGTCGAGCAAAGGCACACGACATTCGAGCGACACCGCCATGCTCATCTTGTCGCTGAGCATGAGCAGATCGTCGGGAAGCTGGGTGTCCGCGTCGACGGCGAGCATACGGTTGAGCGCATCGGCGTCGCCCGCCTCACGGAAGGCTGCACCCATCGGATCGAAGTCGGACTCAGACGGCTTCACCAGCAAGCTCGAGACACGTGCATCGTCCACAATCTTCATATAGTTGGCATAGCGCACGTCGGCCGGAAGTCCTTCGGACGCGAGGAAGCCCTTGGCGAGCCGAAGCGTATTGAGCAATTTTGAGTGCCGGTCGGCGGGCAAGTGGTCTGCTGCGAAACCGAGTGCCCATTTGGCAACACCAGGCAATCTGTCGAATTTTCGCTGGTAGTGATGCCCCAGGTACCGCCGATAGCCGCCGAACAACTCGTCGCCACCGACCCCGGAGAGGATCACCTTGACGTCTCGTCGCGCAAATTCGGACACCAGATACGTGGTGACGAAGGCCGTGTCCGAAAGTGGTTCGTCCATATGCCATAGCAGACGAGGCAGCAGACTGATCACATCGGGCTTGACAAGAATCTCGTGATGCTCGGCGCCGAACATTTTTGCTACACGTCGTGCATACGGTAATTCGTTGTACATCGCCTCGGCGGCCCCGCCTTCAAAACCGATTGCGTAAGTCTTAATGGGCTGCTTCGAGTGGCGCGACATAAAACCGACGACAGCGCTCGAGTCGACCCCACCCGAAAGAAAAGCGCCAATGGGTACGTCACTCACCATTTGCATGCGAACCGACGCTTCCATTTGCGCGCGAATGCGCTCGATCCAGTCGGATTCGCTCAGCGACTCGTCAATGCTCGACGGCACGCGCCAGTAGCGCCATTGCCGCACATTGCCATCTTCGATTGACATCAACGAGGCCGGCGGCAATTTTCGCATACCCGAAAAAGCGGCGTGCGGCGCGGCCACATATCCCAAGCTGAGATACGAGGAAAGCGCATCCTGGTTGAAGGTGGCCGAAATCCCAGGCACTTTCAGCAGCGCCTTGGCCTCCGTCGCGAAAGCCAGCATGGCGCCATTCTGGTAATAATAGAGCGGCTTGATGCCAAGACGGTCACGCCCGATCAACAAGCGGCGACGGCGCCCGTCCCACAGCGCGAAGTTGAACATCCCGTTGAGGCGATGCACAAACTCATCGCCATGGGCGTCGTAGAGGTGGAGCAGCACTTCGCTGTCGGAAGCCGTCTTGAAGTGGTAGCCCGCCGCCTGCAACTCGCCGCGCAACTCACGATAGTTGTAGATTTCACCGTTGCACACCAGCCACAACGAATCGTCAGCGTTCGATATCGGCTGATGCCCGCCTTCGAGGTCAATGATCGAGAGCCGCCGGATACCAATGCCGCAGTTGCCGTCGATATGCATGCCCTCATCGTCTGGGCCGCGATGACGCGTGATCTGGCCCATCGAAGAAAGCACCGAAGGCTCAACACGCTGCCCATCGAAACGGAAAAGTCCGTGAATACCGCACACGTAGATATCTCCTCAGGCTTGAAGGATATCCGCGAGTCCACGCACTTGCAGCGCTCGCCGATAGACATCGTGGTAACGCGCTACGCTGGCAGCCCAGGTGCGCTCTTGCTCGACAAACTGTCGTCCTTGGGTGCGAACCGATGACCAACGATCACGTTGTTGGAGCACGGCGTCGATACGCTCGACGAGTGAATCGACATTGCCGGCGCGAAAGAGAAATCCCGTTTCCCCATCACGGATCAGTTCGCGATGGCCGCCGACATCCGAAGCGACAAGAACCCGTCCCTGAGCCATCGCTTCGAGCGGCTTGAGCGGGGTGACGAGTTCGGTGAGGCGAATCGGAATGCGCGGGTAAACGAGCACGTCGATGAGTTCGTAGTAACGCTGCACTTCGGCGTGCGGTACCCGGCCCGTGAATATCACGCAATCGCTCATTCCGAGCGATTCAACCTGCGCTTTGAGGCGCACCTCCTCCGGGCCACCGCCGACCAGCAACACTTTCAAATCCGGATATTGCGCCAGCAGACGGGCTGCCGCATGAATGAGATCACTCAGACCTTCGTAACCATAGAACGACCCTGCAAAACCGAGCACAAGCTTGCCCTCGAGGCCCAGCGCACGCTGCAAATCCACGTCAGCAGGTGCGCCAAAACGAAACCGATCGACATCAACCGCGTTCGGTATCACCGTGACTTTGTCAGCGGCGACTCCACGGCCGATGATGTCGCCGCGCAAGCCTTCACAAATCGTCGTCACCTGATCCGCTCGCTTGAGCGCAAAGCTCTCGATTGCGCGCGATGCTCGATAGCGCAAACTGCCGGAGGTGGTCGATCCATGATCGACGGCGGCGTCCTCCCAAGATGCGCGCATCTCATACACGACTGGCAGCTTGAGACGCTTGCCGACCCAAAGTGCCGGCAACGCATTGAGAACCGGCGAGTGGGGATGGATGACATCCGGTCGGCATTCCTCCACCAAGGCTTCAATCCGGGCCGCGGTGGCGCGCATCTGGTTGATGAAACCGAGATTCCCATTGGATCGCGTGCGATGAAACGTCCACCCATCCACCTCTTCGACGTCGACCTGCGCTGCCCCCTGTTTCGGGGTCGTCAGATGCAAGGTCTCCCAGCCGAGCGCGCGCTGCTGACGCAAAATCGCCAAAGTTCGAAAGGTATATCCACTATGGAGGGGCAGCGAATGATCGAGCACATGCAGGATGCGCAAGCTCATGCTGCGTCCCGCACTTCAACGCCTTGGGTACGCCGCAGGAACGCGTCAAACATCATCAAGGTCCACAGTGGCGCGCTGTAGTCGCGCCGACCGGAATGATGGTCGTTCAGCATGCGAGACAGCATTTGCATGTCGAACAGACCCGAATCGCCCATCACGTCGCCCGTCAGACACTTGGTAACACGCGCTCGAAGCGGACCGCGGAACCAGCGCGCCAACGGCACGGAAAAACCCATTTTCGGGCGATAGAGCACGTCTTTCGGTAACATCGGCTCCATGGCCTTCTTGAACAGATATTTGCCTTCCTGACCCTTGATCTTCATGTCGTTGGGCAAGGTGGCCAGCCATTCAACCAAGGGGTGATCCATTAGCGGTTCTCGCACCTCGAGCGAATGCGCCATGCTGGCACGGTCGACCTTCGTGTTGATGTCGCCAACAAGATAGGTTTTGAGATCGAGATATTGAATCTGCGCAAGCGCATCGTCGGTGTCGGCGTTCATCGCATGACGGTGAAACACTTCCAATGCGTTGTAGCCACCCAACTCACGCGTAAACTGCCGCGAGAAAAGCTGGCCACGTAAATCGTCACGCAGAATCGACACCGAGTGGAAGTAGGCTTCCACCGAATCCCGTGCCAAGGCTTGAAACGTGGTTTTAGCGCGAAAGACACGCGGCGCCCAGTCTGCCTTTGGATAAAGCCTTCCCAGCAAGCCAAATACTGGACGACGCACACCGTAGGGCAACGCGTCGCGCATGCGTTGTTCCATCAGATGCAGGCGATATCGTCGGTAGCCCCCGAAGCTCTCGTCCCCACCGTCGCCCGACAATGAAACGGTGACATGCTTGCGCGCCAATTGACACACGCGATAGGTTGGAATCGCAGAGCTGTCGGCGAAAGGCTCATCGTAAAGCGCCGAAAGCCGATCAATGAGGTCGAAGTCATCGGATTTGACTGTTTCGACATGGTGATTCGTGTGGTAGCGATCCGCAACCATCTGCGCAAACTCGGATTCATTGAACGCGGGATCGTCAAACGCGATCGAGCACGTGTTGACCGGCTCTTTCGACAAATTTGCCATTGTGGCAACCACCGCGCTTGAGTCGACGCCGCCGGAAAGGAAGGCGCCCAGCGGCACTTCGGAGATCATGCGCAAGCGGATCGACTCATGCAGCCTTGCGTTGAGTTCATCGACCGCATCGCCAAGACTGACGGGGTTGTCGAGGGTAAAGCGCACATCCCAGTAGGGCCGACTCTTCGGTACCGGTTGTCCGCGCCGCAGGGTCAACGTATGCCCCGGATCGAGCTTCGCCGCACCTTTGAATATGGTGCGCGGCTCGGCGGCGTAACCGAGCGCAAAATACTCTTCGACGGCAAGCGGATCGATCCGGCGATCAAGCGCCGGGTGTGCCATCAAGACCTTGAGTTCGGAGCCAAAAGCGAAACTGCCATCGGTGAGTAGCGCATAAAACAGCGGTTTGACGCCAAGCCGGTCGCGTGCGAGAAAAAGTGTCTCACGATTGCGATCCCACAATGCGAAGGCAAACATGCCGCGAAAACGTTTGACACACGACTCACCCCATGCCTCCCACGCGTGCACGATCACCTCGGTGTCACAGTGCGTCCGGAATACATGTCCAAGCGCTTCGAGTTCGGGTACGAGTTCCTGGAAGTTGTAGATTTCGCCGTTGAAGACCACCGCCACCGTGTGATCCTCGTTGAATAACGGCTGCTGGCCGCCCACGACATCGATAATCGACAAGCGCCGATGCGCCAGCGCCACACCCGGCTCAAGATGCAGGCCGCCCTCATCGGGACCACGATGATGCTGGACTTCGTTCATCCGCGAGATCAAATCACGCGAGAACTCACGACGTCCATTCAAATCGAAAAGACCGGCAATGCCGCACATAATGAGATTCCGAATTTTGCCTTAAACAGCTGGCGCCGGCACGCCGGCACGTGCCAAGGCAGAGTCATATACCTGCAGGTAGTTACGGACCATGATGTCGAGACTGAAATCAGCCTCGATGCGCTTGCGCGCCGCGGCCGACATCGCCTGTCGCAAAATTGCGTCGGCGGCGGCGCGCTCCATGGCCTCAGCCATAGCAAGCGGGTTTTCAGGTGGTATCAGCCAGCCAGTCACACCTTCCGTGATCAGCTCGCCGTTTCCACCAACGTCAGTGGCAATTGCCGGCAGGCCACAGGCCATGGCCTCAAGCAAGGTGTTGGAAATGCCCTCCGCCTGAGAAGGCAACACGAAACAGTCCATGGATTGCATCAACGCTGGGACGTCATCGCGCGCACCGGCAAGCCAAACCATTTCATGTAGCCCGGCAATCGCTATTTCGCGCTCAAGCGCTCCTCGAAGGGGGCCATCACCCACAATCACCAGTCGGGCGCGACGCTTATGTTCGCTTTGCCATCTGGCGAACGCACGTACCAGCGTGAGTTGATCTTTCACTTCCTGGAGCCGCCCCACAGTTCCAAAAATCAGTACGCCATCCTCAAAGAACCCGGCCGGAACACCTGTCGGCACACATCGAACCTCTGGCCGTGTAAAGCGCTGTGAATCAACACCGTTGCAAATGCGGGTGACACGCCGCGAGGCGATGCCAACAGTCTCTTGCATGTAGTTGGCGATCTGGGTGGAAAGCGCCACATAGTGTGTCACGAATGGCGCGTAGATCCGCCTCAGCAGGCGGTACTTTCGCGACAAGCCACGAAGATCGGACGTATCCCAGCCGTGCTCGCCATGAATACGCACGGGGACCCGTGCCAGCCACGCCGGCACCACCATCTCCAGCGCTGCAAGATTGCGCGTATGCACGATGGTTGGGTCCAATTCCCGCAACAGCCGGTAGAGGCGGAGGTACACGCGAATACCATGACCCGGCGGCTTGTTGAGTGCGATCCAGCGTACATCGTCACGAATGATGCGTTGAAAAAAACCCGGGTCGCAATCCGTCAGCGCAATAATCACATGGCGATAGCGCTCCACCGGCATGTGATTGATGAGGTTGACGATGCCATTCTCGAGGCCCCCGATGTGGAAGCTGAATACGATGTGTGCGATGAGCTGCGGTGGTGAGCCACCACTCACCTGCCGGGCTCCAATGCAACACTCAGTGCGCCATCAAGGCCGTCGCGATTCGCGGACAGAAATGCTTCAGCGCGCTCACGCGCAGCAACTTCGTCCTCGCCCGGCACGATCAAGACGATATGTGCGCTTGCATCCTCGCCATGGACCAAGCGGTCCCATGCCAGCAATGCTTTTGCTTTCACCGCACCCGTCGCTATCCGGTCTCCGATACGAAACCAATGCCAGACGTGGAAGGTGTTTCCCGATCCAACTACACGCAGATAGTCTGCATCCACGGAACCAAGTCGATCATCTCGCTGCGCCACGATTCGCCACTTTGCACCCGGCCCCAGAGATACAAGCCGATTCTCCCAACTGACCATTTCATGCCCGCTGACCTGGTTTGCATATACGGCAGCGTAGAGCGTGACGTCGCCTGCCGGGCCGACATATCGTTTCATTGCATCGGTTCTGTATCCAGAGAACTC
>CBDTZF010000144.1:0-6618 GCA_965364825.1 uncultured Rhodocyclaceae bacterium
AGGGGCGAAAGATTTTTCGCCCCTACGGCGTGCCCCGCGTTGTATGCAAGGCGATCAGGCAATCCTGTTCGCTGCCCCCCACGTACGGGCGAAAAATCTTTCGCCCCATCTCTCGTACCGTGCGCCGCGACGCACGGTACGACTCAGACGATATCGAGATGCCCAATGCCGCTCGACAAGTCCCTCTCACCATGCTTGCTGTTGAGCTTGATCTGCAGACGCAGGTCATTAACCGAATCGGCGTTGCGCAGCGCGTCCTCGTAGCTGATCCGTTCATCCTCGTAGAGCTTGAACAGCGCCTGATCGAAGGTCTGCATGCCCAGTTCGGTCGAACGCTTCATCACGTCCTTGAGCTCGGTAACCGCGCCCTTGAAGATCAGATCGGAGATGAGCGGCGAGTTGAGCATGATTTCGACCGCCGGGACGCGGCCCTTGCGGCCGAGGATGGGCAGCAGGCGCTGCGAGATCAAGGCGCGCAGGTTGAGCGACAAATCCATCAGCAACTGCGCTCGGCGTTCCTCGGGGAAGAAGTTGATGATGCGATCGATGGCCTGGTTGGCGCTGTTGGCGTGCAGCGTGGCCATGCACAGGTGGCCGGTTTCGGCAAAGGCGACGGCGTAATCCATGGTTTCGCGGTCACGGATTTCACCCATCAGGATGACGTCGGGCGCCTGACGCAGCGTGTTCTTGAGGGCGGTGTTCCAGCTTTCGGTGTCGATGCCCACTTCGCGCTGCGTGATGATGCAGTTCTTGTGCTGGTGCACGAATTCGACCGGGTCTTCGATGGTGATGATGTGGCCGTAAGTGTGTTCGTTGCGATGGTCGACCATCGCTGCCAGCGAGGTGGTTTTGCCGGTGCCGGTGCCGCCGACAAGAATCACCAGTCCGCGCTTGGCCATGGCGACATCGCGCAGTACCGTGGGGAGTCCGAGCTCGTCGAGGGTCGGTATTTTTTGCGCGATGGTTCGCAACACGCAGCCCACCCGGCCTTGCTGCACATACGCACTCACGCGGAAGCGGCCGATGCCGGCGGGTGAGATGGCGAAGTTGCATTCCTTGGTCGATTCGAACTCGGCCGCCTGTTTGTCGTTCATGATCGCGCGCGCCAGCTCGGTGGTGTGCTGCGGCGAGAGCACCTGGTTCGACTGCGGCATGATGCGTCCGTCGATCTTGATGGCAGGCGGAAAGCCGGCCGTGATGAACAGGTCGGAGCCGTTTTTCTGCGTCATCAGACGCAGCAGATCCTGCATGAATTTGAGGGACTGATCGCGTTCCATTGCCGCTCCGTTGCGTATTCAGGTGATCGGCTCAGCCGATGAAGTTGTCCTTGTTCTGGGCGCGCATACGCGCCTCCGCGACCGATATCATGTTGCGCCGCACGAGGTCGGCCATACACTGGTCGAGTGTCTGCATGCCGACATTCTGGCCGGTCTGGATGGCCGAATACATCTGCGCGATCTTGTTTTCGCGGATCAGGTTGCGGATGGCGGGCGTGCCGATCATGATTTCATGCGCCGCCACGCGGCCCTTGCCGTCCTTCGTCTTGAGCAGGTTTTGCGCGATCACCGCGCGCAGCGATTCGGACAACATCGCACGCATCATGTCTTTCTCCGCGGCCGGAAATACGTCGACAATCCGGTCGACGGTTTTCGCAGCGGATGAGGTATGCAGCGTGCCGAATACCAGGTGGCCGGTTTCCGCCGCGGTCAGCGCCAGACGAATGGTTTCAAGGTCGCGCATCTCGCCCACCAGCACCACGTCCGGATCTTCACGCAACGCAGAACGCAACGCGTTCGTGAACGACAAGGTGTCGCGTGAGACTTCGCGCTGGTTGATCAGGCAGCGCTTGGATTCATGCACGAATTCGATCGGGTCCTCGACGGTCAGGATATGGCCGTAGTGGTTCTCGTTGATGTAGTCGATCATCGCCGCCAGCGTGGTCGACTTGCCCGAACCGGTCGGCCCGGTCACCAGCACGATGCCACGCGGGTGCTCCGAGATTTCCTTGAAAATCTTTGGCGCGTTGAGGTCTTCGAGCGACAGCACGGTGGACGGAATCGTCCGGAACACCGCCGCCGCACCGCGTTCCTGATTAAACGCGTTGACCCGGAAGCGCGCCAGATTGGGTACCGAAAAGGAGAAGTCCGTCTCCAGCATCTCTTCGTATTGCTTGCGCTGACCGTCGTTCATGATGTCGTACACCATGGCGTGCACTTCCTTGTGCTCCATGGCCGGCAAATTGATACGGCGCACGTCACCATGAACCCGGATCATCGGTGGCAAACCCGCGGAGAGGTGTAAATCGGAGGCCTTGTTCTTGACGGAAAACGCGAGAAGTTCGGTGATGTCCATGGGAAGTATCGGGATCCTGGCTGTCGGAGGGCGCAAAGCATGCGGTGCTATAATTTTCGGGTTTTTTCCACGTTTCTTTAGGCGCCTGACGGGCTATATGCTCCTGGAAACGGCAGTTGGACGCGCCCGAGTGTGCGGCTGGCGGGTCGTCTGGCAAGGCGCGAGGAGGACGCAGGAGCGGCCCCTGCGACCTCAGTTCGCAACTCAGTTGCCAAACTCTGCAACACAGGCAGGCAGCCCGCCAGTCGTGCAATCGGGCGTGAAGCGTACTCACCAAACGGGCAAATCTTGTCGAAGGGAAAAATTTCAATGCAAACAGTATCTTCACTAGAACGACAAGCGGTCAACTGTCGTTTCTAGGATGGCAACAATCGCCAGTAACCTGCAAGCCGTTCACGAGCGCATTGCCGCGGCTGCAAAGGCTTGTGGCCGTGACCCAGATGACATCCTGCTGCTCGCCGTCAGCAAAACCTGGCCAGCGAGCTGCGTGGCCGAGGCGGCAGACGCCGGGCAGCGCGCGTTTGGTGAAAACTATGCCCAGGAAGGTGTAGACAAGGTCGCCGCGCTGGCGGAGCGCGACCTTGTGTGGCATTTCATCGGCCCCTTGCAGAGCAACAAGACCAAAACCGTCGCCAACGACTTTGACTGGATGCATTCGGTGGACCGGCTCAAGATTGCGCAGCGGCTGTCGGCGCAGCGCGATGTGCAGCTGCCGCCGCTCAATGTCTGCCTGCAGGTCAATGTGAGCGGCGAGGCGAGCAAATCCGGTGTCGCGCCGGACGCACTGACGGCGCTGGCCGAAGCGGTCCACGCCCTGCCGAGCTTGCGCCTGCGCGGTTTGATGTGTATTCCGGAGCCAAGCGATGATGTTGCGTTGCAGCGCGCACGTTTCGCTACACTGCGGCAGTGCGTGGACGACCTGAACGCGCAGGGTCTGGCGCTCGACACGCTGTCGATGGGCATGTCGCACGATCTGGAGGCGGCGATCGCCGAAGGGGCGACCATCGTGCGTGTCGGCACGGCGATATTTGGCGAACGATAGGCACCCGGCTGAACGCTGCGGCTGACTCACATCATGCGAGGCAAATCACGATGAAAATTTGTTTTCTGGGTGGCGGCAACATGGCCACGGCACTGATTGGCGGCATGCTGGCGAAGGGATTCGCGGCCGACGATATCGGCGTCGTCGAGTTGCGCGCGGAAGGTCGCGAAGCCCTCACGCAGCGCTTTGGCGTGCACACCCATGTTGCGCTGGATGACGCGGCCCTGAGCTGCGATGTGTTGCTGCTGGCGGTCAAACCGCAACAGATGCGTGATGCGCTGGCGCCGGCGCGCGGCAAGCTCGACCGACAGGTGGTGGTCAGCATTGCCGCCGGGCTGCGCCTGGCCGATATTTCGCGCTGGCTGGGCGGGCATGAACGACTGGTGCGCTGCATGCCCAACACACCGGCGCTGATTGGCGCCGGGGTCACCGGTTTGTATGCGTCACCCGTGGTGAGTGCCGACGAGCGTGACGCGGTGGGGGCGGTGCTGGCCGCGGTCGGCAGCACGGTGTGGGTCGATGACGAGGCGCGCATGGACGCGGTGACGGCGATTTCGGGCAGTGGACCGGCCTATGTCTTCCACTTCATTGAAGCGCTGGAAGCGGCGGGCTTGCAGCTTGGCTTCGACACCGCCACAGCCCGCGAACTGGCCATCGGCACGGTGCTTGGTGCGGCCCAATTGGCGGCGCAGAGCGACGATGCGCCCGCCGTGCTGCGTGAGCGCGTGACCTCAAAAGGTGGCACCACAGCGGCGGCGCTGGCTCAGATGAACAAAGACGACCTGATCGGGCTGGTCGCGCGTGCGGTGCATGCCGCCGAAGCGCGCGGGAGGACGCTGGGCGATGAACTCGGTGACGGCTAAGCGACGAAGTCGTTCTCTTTACATGCGCGGCCGAACGCTTATGCCGCCATGTGCTCCATTGTGTCAGGTGCGCAAAGCGCAAGGATTCCAACACCCATGATGACCAACCTGCTGCTGCTCATTGTCAATGCAGTCGCCACCTTCCTCACGCTGGTGCTGCTGGCGCGATTCTTCATGCAATGGCAGCGCGTGAGTTTTTACAATCAGCTCGGCCAGTTCGTGCAGGCGACCACCGACTGGTGCGTCAAGCCGCTGCGCCGCTTCCTGCCCGGCCTGCTTGGCCTCGACATGGCCAGCCTGCTGCCCGCCTGGGTGTTGCAGACGCTACTGGTGTATGCCGAACTGACGCTGAGCGGTGCGCCCATCGACGGCAACCCGGCCGGGGTGCTGATCGGCCTTTGGGGGGTGGGCGCGGTCGAGGTGTTCAAGGTGATGGTGTATATGGTGATGGGCATCGTGCTTATTTCGGCTGTTTTTTCGTGGGTGAATCCCCACGCGCCCATGGCACCGCTGTTCTACCAACTCTCGGACCCGTTTCTGCGCCCCTTGCGCAAGGTGATACCGACGATTGCCAACGTGGATTTGTCTCCTCTGGCGCTGTTGCTGCTGTTGCAGGTCTTGCTGATGTTCATTGCCAGTCTGCGTGGGGCGTTCGCCCCGCTGATTTTCGGCGGCTAAGCGACACTGCGCCGGCCGCGGCGCAGCCGCATGCCACCCGTGGCAGGTCATGCGGCGCTCCGAATCGAGCAAAAAAAAGCCCGACGGCCTATTGGGCGCCGGGCTGAACTCCATACCGTTGCGGTATGAGGAGGAGACAAGTACACAATACACAATTGAATGCTGCACTGCAACCTAATCGCGCAAGATATACAAAAAAAAGGGCCCAGGCTCAAGAAGAACCTGGGCCAAACTCCGTGCCATAAAGACACGAGGAGGAGACATCTGCAACCATACGCGAAAGTATGCTGCAACGCAACATAAATCGTTGTATTGTCGCCTGCTCGCGGGGCATTGTTCGGATCTTTGTGTCAATGCGGTGGATGTCAGGAAGCCTCAGGTATCTCGCCGTACATGATCTTGCCCTCGACCAAGGTGTGACGCACTTGGCCCGCCAGATTCAGTCCGAGGAAGGGCGTGTTCTTGCCTTGGCTGCGCAAATGCGCGCGCGTTACCGTGAAATCGCCCTGCGGATCGAAAACGCATACATCGGCGCGCGCGCCCACGGCCAACTGGCCGGCGCGTGAGCCGATAATGCGCGCCGGCGTGATGGTGATCCGACGCAGCGTCTCGATAAGCGGTTGCCGTTGCGCCTGTCCCCATTTGAGCGCCAGAGGCAGCAACAGTTCCAGCCCGGTGGCGCCAGGTTCGGCTTCGGCGAATGGAATCTGCTTGGCGTCGTCATCGACCGGCGTGTGATTGGAGCACAGCGCGTCGATATCGCCCGCCGCCAGGCCGACTTGCAGCGCATCGCGGTCGCGCTGGCTGCGCAGCGGCGGAATCAGGCGGCAGTGGGTGTTGAAATAGCCGATGTCGATGTCGCATAAATGCAACTGGTTGATCGACACGTCGCAGGTGATGTCGAGGCCGTCGGCGCGCGCCTGACGGATCAGCTCCAGCCCGGCCGCGCTCGACAGGCGCGTGATATGCAGCCGCGCACCGGTTTGTCGCGCCAGTTCAATGTAGGTAAACAGGGCGATGGTTTCGGCGGCGACCGGAATACCGGGCAAACCGAGGCGCGAGGCCACCTCGCCATCATGGGCCACGCCTTCGGGCGCCAGCCCGGGGGTGATCGGCTGCAGCCACACCCGGAAACCAAAAGTGGCGGCGTACTGCAGGGCGCAGAACAGGACTTGCGGATCGTAGATCGGCCGGTTCGCCTGGCTGAAGGCCACGCAGCCGGCGTCGACCAGTTCGGCCATTTCCGACAGGCGCTTGCCTTCAAGCCGGTCGGTGAGCGCGCCGACCGGATAGACATGGGCCTTGTTGAGCCGCTGGGCGCGATAGCACAGCATTTCCACCAGGCCGGGTTCGTCCAGCGGCGGATCGGTGTCGGGCGGAATGGCGAGGCTGGTGACGCCACCGGCCATCGCCGCTTCCATTTCCGATTCAAGCGTGGCGAGATATTCGAACCCCGGTTCGCGCAGGCGGGCCGCGAGATCAACCAGGCCCGGACAGACCACAAGATCGCGCGCTTCAATCGTCGTGTCGGGCGTGAAACCGTCAGGCGCCTGGCCGAGTGCAGCGATGCGGCCATCGGCGATGAACACGTCGCGCCGTGCGTCGACGTTATGCGCCGGGTCGACGAGCCGGCCGTTGGCGATATGGATCTTCATAGGGCCGGTTCTTCCCGTAGGGTGCAAT
>CBDTZF010000145.1:0-6523 GCA_965364825.1 uncultured Rhodocyclaceae bacterium
ATGTCGTTGAGGTTGTCGGCGCTGCTCACCGCCTGACGCAGTTCGTCGGCTTGCGCCGCATCCAGCGTGGCATTGATTTCCTGAAGGTTATAGACGCGGCGTTCGGCAAACAGCGCCGGATTGGCTTCGTAAAAGGCGACGATCTCGGCCTGTGTGGGGGCTTCGGCCTGCCCGGTGTACTGTTCGAGATAGCTGCGCGCCAGAATTTCACGCCGCGCCGCTTCAATCGCCTGCATCACGCGCGGATTGCGGTCGAGCTTGCTGTCCACCGCGCTCTGCACAAGCAACTCCTGGTCGATGAGCCGTTGGAGCACCTGCCCGCTCGCAGTGGCGACGTCTGATTGCTTGAGATTGGGCGTCCCGGCGAGTCCGGCGTTGATCTGATGTACCGAGATCTCACCGGAGTTGACGCGCGCCGCCACTTGGGTTGCGCCCGAGCCGCCATCACCTTCGCCGCTGCAGGCGGAGAGCAAAAACACAGCGCACAAAGGAGCCAGTCGCATAGCAAGGGAGCGAGGTTTCATTCGCAAGAACTCCGGGTATTGGCGTGTCACGTTGACGTGTCGGTCACCTTTTAAGGCGCTCCGACGAAGCATAGCCGCGCATTATGACACGGATATTGTTCGCCAATAAGCGTAGCCCGGCGGACTTCCTGGCATTGCTGAAAATTGTGACGGCATGTTCGCGAGCGCCGGCGCCCGGGACCCGCGACGACATGCGCATCTAACAGGGCTCATCCAACCCAATGCAGTGCGCAGTCAGGGCTCCCGCCGCGCAACACACCCGTCAACCAAACCGCAAGAACCCCTCGGTACATGGAGTACGTCAAGCAACTGATGACGCCAGTCTTGGCGCATAGGCACAATGATTTTGCGACCGACCGGATTTTCGTCTGTGCGAAGATGAATTAGAACGAATGATTGTCATCACCGCGAAAGCACGTTCAGCGCAAGATCGAGTGAGCGCGGATTCATATGCTTACATCCCCGACGCCGCCGCCGGCGTCATGACTCGCCCACGGCGGGGGTCACGCATGGCCGCAACCGCCTTTTCTGCGGCCAATCACGTCAAGACAGTAGCGCGTCACGCGACATCTGCCGACGCTGAAACCCGACAGAATCCGTTAGCGGCCTTGGCGTCGCAAGCTCGCCGCAACGCCGCACCATTCAGTCAAAAGGTGTAATCGACTGAAAAGGACGCCACCCGCGCGGTGTATTCGTCGGGCGCGAAATCGCTCTCGCGTTGCTGGTAGGCATAGGAAATACTCAGCCGCAGCGGATCGATGGGCGCATAGACGAGACTCACGTCGGCATGGCGCGAGGTATCGTCGCGGTCCGGAAAGGACCCGACAAACAGCCCCGGGTCGCCGCGAAAGTCCCGTTTTAACCATTCGAGGCGGCCCTGCACACCGATGCGGTAGGAGGGCTGCCACGCAGGGGCGAGCGAGAAGGCGCGCGTTACCACGAAGTTGTCGACGAGATCGTCGCGCGCACCGATTTCGCGGCGCGCGACGGCGGTGACACTCAGTTTTTGAGATACCGCCATCGTGTACTCGAGCCGCGCGGTCGGACCCGTGTAGTCGCGCTCGGTGAGGTTGGGATGGCGCCGGCGCGTCACGCCGAGATAGCCGCTCAACAGGCTGTGTCCGGTCACCTGCCACTTGCCTCGCAGACGCCAGTCAGTCTGGCGGTAGCCGTCGTCGGCGACCAGCCCGGCCTGGCGATTGGGATAGTCGCCATCGGTGAAACGTCCGACGAGTGCAATCTGGTTGCCCGAACGCGGGCGATAGATGAGCCGTGATTCGATGATGTCGGCGTCGTACTCTGAACGTGCCGAGGCGTCGTCGCTGTAACGCGTTGAAAACCGCTCGACGCCAGCGCCAGCGGACCAGTCGGGGTGCCACCAGTAGTTGGCGTCGACCGCCAGCGTGCGCTGACGGGCGATACTTGTCTGTCGACTCGAATCGAAGCGGTCGGCAAAGTCGCGCGCTGTCTCGTCCTGACCAACCCGCATACGCCCCGACCAGCGCTTGCCGACCGCCCAGTCCCATTGCGCGCGCGCACCTTTGGTCTCGTAGTCGAGCTGGTTCCAGTTGTCGAACCGAACGTGCGTCAGATCCGCCGAGGCATGCACCTCCTGCAGGCTGTATCGACGATCGAAGGTCGCACGCAAGCCAGTCAGACCGATACGATCACCGCGCGGGCCATCGCCAAACGGCTGCACACCGTCGCTCAGCCGATAAATATTATTGTCATATTGTAACGAATGACTCAGCTGCAGTGTGAGGCTGTCGCCCTCGTCGGCGGCCCACAACATCGGCGCCGCCCACAGCGAAACGCCAGCGAGCACAATGCATCGCTGCAACACACGCAATCGCAAGAATCGAACTGGAAGAAACATAATGGGGCGCAGTCTAACGGTTTGGATGGCGACGTGCTGCGTGCAAAAGTAAGGGCGCGTCGAGGGCGGATGCGTCGTTTTGTCGCTGGGGAGCCACCGTGACACAATACCGGCGTTATGATCCTGTATTTGCTGCTTCGCAACAAACAGCTCAATTGACCTGCCCAAATGAATGCTAACGACGATTGAAAAACAACTCGGCTCGCATCGCGGCGGACTGTCGTTCGCCAAGGTGATCGAAACCGTGCTCGATCCGGCCGCTGCGGTCGGCACGCTGTTTTGCGTTGCCGCGCTGCATGGCGAGTTGCTGGGCGCCCCCTACATCATCCTGGCGCTGATCGTTTTTTCGCTGACCTTTCCAGGCAGCTTTTATCTTCACGACCGCTTCCGCCGCATGGTGCGCAAAACGGTGGTCAACTGGCTGATGATTGCACTGGTGCTGCTGCTGTTCGGCCACGCCAGTGGCTATCTCGATTTTTATCCCCATCGCCTCATTTATCTCTGGCTCGCTGCCACGCCACTGGCAATGCTCGCCACCAACACACTGGCGCGCTGGCTGATCCCGGGCATTCTGGCGATGGAGGGCAACAGCCGCACCGCGGTGATTGCCGGTTGCAACGACATCGGCGCGCGCCTGGCCAGCAGCTTTGCGAACGACCGCTATCTGGGCGTGCGCTTCGCCGGCTATTTCGACGATCGGGGACGCGAGCGGCTCGATGGCATCGGCAACTCCGCGCTGCTGGGCAAGCTTACCGACGTCGCCAACTACGTGGGCCAGCATCATGTCGATCACATCTACCTTGCGCTGCCAATGGCCACCCAGCCGCGCATCCTCAACGTGCTCGACGATCTCAAGGACACCACCGCCTCGATCTTCTTCGCACCCGATATTTTTGTAACAGATCTCATCCAGGGCCGGATCGACAATGTCAATGGTGTGCCCGTGGTGGCGGTATGCGAGACGCCGTTCAGCGGTTTCGATGGTGTCATCAAACGCATCTCGGACCTTGTGCTGGCCGCGCTCATCCTGCTTCTCATCCTGCCAGTGATGCTCGCCGTGGCGCTGGGCGTCAAGCTCACCTCGCCAGGGCCGGTCATTTTCCGCCAGCGCCGCTACGGACTCGATGGCAAGGAAATCGTGGTCTACAAATTCCGCTCGATGACCACCTGCGACGATGGCGACGAGATCCGCCAGGCGAGCAAGAACGACATGCGCGTCACGCCCTTCGGCGCCTTTTTGCGCCGCACCTCGCTCGACGAGCTGCCCCAGTTCATCAACGTCCTGCAAGGACGCATGAGCATCGTCGGGCCGCGGCCGCATGCGGTGGCGCACAACGAGTCCTACCGCAAGCTTATCAAGGGCTACATGGTGCGCCACAAGGTCAAGCCGGGTATCACCGGCTGGGCGCAGGTCAACGGTTGCCGCGGAATCACCGACACCGTCGACAAGATGGAGCGCAGAATTCGCTTCGATCTGGAATATCTGCGCAACTGGTCGCTCGGCATGGATTTGTGGATTATCGTCAAGACCGCATTTCTGGTGCTGCGCGACCGCAATGCGTTTTGAACCTGGAAACCGCAGTTGGACGCGTCCGAGTGTGCGGCTGGCGGGTCGTCTGACAAGGCGCGAGGAGGACGCAGGAGCGGCCCCTGCGAGGACGAGTAACGTAGGCAGGCGGCCCGCCAGTCGTGCAATCGGGCGAGTAGCGCATTTACCCGATGAGTAACTCTGACCGAAGGCGAAAACGTCAATTCCCACAATAAATTGCCAAAGTCGAAAAGCGGTCAACTGCGGTTTCCGGGTTGACCGACTGGCGCGCGGCCTGGGCGCCTTTGTCGTGTTGTTTTTTCTTGGCGGCGGGTCAGTTGAAGCGCACGCCGAAACACCACACGACTGTGATATCCACACTCAGGTTTTGACGCGATCGGCCGAATACTAGGCACTGTCGAAGTCATCTCGACAATGTGCTGAATAATCCCGTCACGGATGGAACTGCTGCGCACCGTGACGCGCCGCATCACTCCAAAACGAATTGAGTGCCTGGATGTCTTTTTTTCTTACACTTTTCGCGCCACTGCCGTCCCACTTGAACGGGAACCGGCGACATGTCGTCTCACTGTGCCTTTCCGTGGCGATTTTCGCCCTGCTAGGCCTCAGCGTGCTGATGCCGCCGTCGGCGCATGCCGCCGGCTTCCCCAAAGACCTCCGGCTCGCGCTGCAAAAAGCGCGCGTGCCGCTGGCCGACGTCGGCATTTGGGTCAGCCCGGTCGACAACGTCAAACGCCCGACGCTGTCGCACAATCCCGACGTCGCGATGAACCCCGCCTCGGTCATGAAGCTGGTCACTGCGTTCGCCACCCTCGACCGTCTCGGCCCGGCCTACTTCTGGACCACGCGGCTGGCAACGGATGGTGAGATCAAGGGCAAGACGCTCGACGGCAATCTCTACCTCGTCGGTGGCGGCGACCCGGTGTTCACCCATGCCGATCTGTGGAAACTGTTCCGGCAGTTGCGCGGACTCGGTATCGAACGCATCAAGGGCAATATCGTCATCGACGACAGCGCACTGCGCCTGCCGGCGCACAATCCCGGCCGCTTCGACGGCCAGGCGCTACGCCCCTACAACGCCGGTCCGAGCGGCATGCTGATCAATTTCAACGCGCTGCGCCTGACCTTCGTGCCCGAACCCGAGGCGCCGCCCGCGGCCGCACCGGCGCTGCAACTGGTATCCAGCGCCAATGCCGCGCCGGCCGCCAGCGCTGCGGCGCGACCGCCACGCATCCTCCTCGACCCGCCGCTGGCGCGCCTCGACATCGACAACGCGCTCGAATCCACCCCCGGCACCTGCGCACAACGCTGGTACAAGGCGCTCGACGCCACGCCCGAACGCACAAGAAAGGGCGCACAACACCTGCGCCTGTCCGGAAAGTGGCATAACGATTGCGGCGTGAAGGATTGGTACGTGGCACCGGTGTCGCCGCGGCACTTCACCGAAGCGGTGGTCGCCGGACTCTGGAGCGAGATGGGCGGCCGGGTGAGCGGGCGCATCGAACACGCCCGCGCGCCGCGTGAGACCACCACGCTCTTCGTGCACACCTCGCGCCCGCTGGCCGACGTGGTGCGCGACATGAACAAGTGGTCGAACAACGTCATCGCACGGCAACTTCTCGCCACGCTCGGCGCCAGTGATGCCAGCGCGCCCGACATGGTCAGTGGCGGCGCCCATCTGGCGCGCGTTCAACTGGCGGCGGCCGGCGTTGATGTCACCGGGTTGACGATAGAGAACGGTGCGGGATTGTCACGCATTGCCAAAATCACGTCGCGCGGCCTCGGGCAGATGCTGCACGAGGCCTGGACACGCCCCTTCATGCCGGAGTTCATCAGCTCGATGGCCGTCGCCGGCGTCGATGGCACGGCGCGCAATCGCCTGCGCGACAGCCCGGCCGTCGGTACGGCGCACATCAAGACCGGCACACTCAACAACGTTCGTGCCATGGCAGGTTACGTGCTTGACCGCAATGGCCGGCGCCATATCGTCGCGATGATGGTGAACCATGCCAATGCGGGCGCCACACGCGAGGCGCAGGACATCCTGCTCGAGTGGGTGTGGGAAGGCCGCTGAAGTGGGTCGAACCAACCGCGGCGCGTCACGCGCCGCGGCTTCAAATTTTGCTTACGCGCCCTCGGGCACCGGCATGAGTTGCCGGTTGCTCAGATTGATCCAGCCGCGCACCACCCGATAGAGCACCCACAAGCCCGCCACCGCGATGATCGCGAAGAACAACGGGATGCCGATGATCGTGATGAACATGAAGTAGGCGATCACGATCCACACGAAGGCGAACCAGAAGGTGCGGATCTGCCAGCGGAAATGGGTGTCGAGCCAGGTGCCGCGCACCGCATCACGTTTAACGTAGTTGAGGATCACGGCGACGATCGACGGCACCCCCGAGACAAAGCTGCCGACAATCGTCGCCGAGGTGGCGATGCCGGAAAACAGTGCGATCGCATGCAACGCGTAAATCAGGTGAGTGAGCGTGACCATCCCTTGCGAGGGGGCCTCCACGGGAAGGTTGTGCTGGGGCATGGCGAACGAATCTCCTGCATTGAGTCGACGAAGCG
>CBDTZF010000146.1:0-6470 GCA_965364825.1 uncultured Rhodocyclaceae bacterium
ATGTGTGGGGCGAGGCGGGATGTGATCGCCAGCTTGTGTTGCGGAACGATCGCTGGACCGTCGTGCCGCTCGAGGGAGAAACGTCAAGCAATGAGTAAGAACGTAATCGTCATCGGCACCCAGTGGGGCGATGAGGGAAAGGGCAAGATCGTCGACTGGCTGACCGATCATGCGCAGGGCGTGGTGCGCTTTCAGGGCGGTCACAATGCCGGTCATACGCTGGTGATCGGCGACCAGAAAACTGTGCTTCATCTCATTCCGTCAGGCATTTTGCGCGAGGGCGTGGCGTGCTACATCGGCAACGGTGTGGTGGTGTCGCCGGAGGCGCTGCTGGCGGAGATCGACAAGCTGGAGGCGGCTGGTGTGTCGGTCAGCGATCGTTTGCGCATTTCGGAAGCCTGCCCGCTGATCATGCCGTATCACGTCGCCCTCGATGTCGCCCGCGAAGCGGCGCGTGGCAGCGACAAGATCGGCACCACGGGCCGTGGCATCGGGCCGGCCTACGAAGACAAAGTGGCGCGTCGCGCACTGCGGTTGCAGGATCTCTTGCGGCCGAAACGCTTTGCCGAGCAACTGGCCGAATTGATCGACTATCACAACTTCATGCTGACCCAGTATTACCGCGCCGCGCCGGTCGATTTCCAGCAGACGCTGGACAGCGCGCTGGCGATGGCGCCGCGGTTGCAGCAGCTCATTGCCGACGTGCCACGCGCCTTGTACGAGGCCAACCGCGATGGTGCCAATCTGCTGTTCGAAGGCGCACAAGGCACCTTGCTCGACATCGACCATGGCACCTATCCGTTCGTCACCTCGAGCAATTGCGTCGCAGGTGCCGCGGCCGCCGGTGCGGGCGTCGGGCCGAACATGCTGCATTACGTGCTGGGCATCACCAAGGCCTATACCACCCGGGTTGGCTCGGGGCCGTTCCCCACCGAGTTATACGACGCGGAAAGCAAGCTCGACCCGATCGGCAAGCATCTGGCGACCAAGGGTAACGAGTTCGGCTCGACCACCGGACGCGCGCGACGCTGCGGCTGGTTTGATGCGGCGGCACTCAAGCGCGCGATCCAGATCAACGGGGTGTCCGGCTTGTGTGTGACCAAGCTCGATGTGCTCGACGGCGTTGAGGAAGTCAAACTGTGTACGGGCTACAAGCTTGACGACGCCGTGTGCGACATCCTGCCTGTAGGGGCCGAGGAAACCGCGCGTTGTATTCCGGTCTATGAAACCTTGCCCGGTTGGAAGGAGAGTACCGTTGGCGTGAAATCCGACGATGGGCTTCCGGAAGCCGCGCGCGCGTATCTGGCGCGTATCGAAGCGGTCTGTGGCGTGCCGGTGGACATGATCTCGACGGGCCCGGATCGCGAGGAGACCATCGTGCGCCGCCATCCGTTCAAGTAACGGATTGATCGGTTTCGACGCAAGGTTAAGTAACGCAAGGTGAAGCAAAAAAGCCGACCTGTCGGTCGGCTTTGAATCTGGTGCCCAGAAGAGGACTCGAACCTCCACACCCGTAAAGATACTAGCACCTGAAGCTAGCGCGTCTACCAATTCCGCCATCTGGGCAATGGGCAGAATTATAGCGTTATTGCCCTGAACTGCAAAACGGCTGGCCCGGCCGGTGAACAACGAAACCGGCCAGCAAGCTGACCGGTTTTTCTGAAATCTGGTGCCCAGAAGAGGACTCGAACCTCCACGCCCGTAAGGACACTAGCACCTGAAGCTAGCGCGTCTACCAATTCCGCCATCTGGGCTGGAAAGGCGCGAATTATATCGACTCATAGAAGATTGTCAATGAACCAAACAAACAAGAAAAGCAGCCCGCGATTCTCGCGCAAGAAGGCTCAGAAAGTCAGTGCCGTGCGACGCGCCGACCCGTTCTACGAACGCGAGTCGGCCAGTTACGACAACCCGCTGCCCAGCCGCGAATACGTGCTGCAGACGCTCATTGAGCAGGGTCGTCCGCTGCGTGCCGAGCCGCTGGCGCGCACGCTCGACGTCACGGATGAGGAAATGCCGTTCTTCGAGCGCCGCTTGCGCGCCATGGAGCGCGACGGTGAACTGATACGCAATCGGCGCGATGCCTACCTCATCCCCGACAAGGCGGCACTGATTCACGGCAAGGTGCAGGGTCATCCGGACGGCTTCGGCTTCCTCGTTCCGGACGACGGCAGCGACGACGTGTTTCTCGGGCCGGGTCAGATGCGTGAGGTGCTGCATGGCGACCGGGTGATGGCGCGCGTTACCGGCACGGACCGTCGTGGCCGCCCCGAAGGCAAGATCGTCGAGGTGCTCGAGCGCGCGAATACGCGCGTTGTCGGTCGCGCCGTCGAGGAACACGGCGTGCTGGTCATCATTCCCGAGAACCGTCGCATTGCGCAGGACATCCTGCTTGCGGCGGGCGGGCGCAAGCGCCCCAAGGCGGGCGATGTGGTGGTGGTCGAACTGATCGAGCAGCCGACGCGCAATACCCAGCCGATCGGACGTGTGGTGGAGTGGCTCGGCCAATATGCAGATCCCGGCATGGAAATCGAGATTGCGCTGCGCAAACATGAACTGCCGTTCGAGTTTTCCTCTGACTCGAAAGCGCAAACGCGCCGCCTGCCGCGTGAGGTACGCAAGAAAGACATCGCGGGGCGTGAAGACATCCGCGCGCTGCCGCTGGTGACGATCGACGGCGAAACCGCGAAGGACTTCGACGATGCGGTGTACTGCGAAAACAGTCGGCGTGGCTACCGCTTGATCGTGGCGATTGCCGATGTATCGCATTACGTAGAGGCCACCTCTGCGCTCGATACCGACGCTTTCGATCGCGGTAATTCGGTGTATTTCCCGCGCCGTGTCATTCCTATGCTGCCCGAGAAGCTCTCCAACGGACTGTGCTCGCTCAATCCGCAGGTCGATCGGCTGTGCATGGTGTGCGACATGACGATTTCGCCCGCTGGCGAGATCAAGCAATACCGCTTCTATCGCGGTGTCATGCACTCTCACGCCCGCCTGACCTACAATCAGGTGGCGGCCGCGCTGTACGACAAGACACCCGAAGCGATCGAATTCGTCGGCGAGCGGCTGTCGCAACTGGAAACGCTCGACCAACTCTTTCGTGTGCTGCTCAAGGCGCGTGCCGAGCGCGGCGCGATCGACTTCGAAACCACTGAAACGCGCATGATCTTCAATGACGAAGGCAAGATCGAGCGCATCGTGCCCGAATCGCGCAATGACGCGCACCGCCTGATCGAGGAATGCATGCTGGCGGCGAACGTGTGCGCGTCGGGCTTTCTCGCCGAGCACAAGCATCCGGCGCTGTACCGCGTGCACGAAGGGCCATTGCCAGAACGGCTCGCCAAACTGCGCCAGTTCCTCGGTGAGTTCGGGCTTCAACTCGGCGGCGGCGACGATCCCAAAGCGGGTGATTACGCGCGCCTGCTGGACGCAGTCAAGGACCGGCCGGACGCGCAACTGCTGCAAACCATGATGCTGCGTTCGCTGCGCCAGGCCGTTTACAGCCCGGACAACGCCGGCCATTTCGGCCTCGCGTACGAGGCCTACTCCCATTTCACTTCGCCGATCCGGCGCTACCCCGATCTGCTCATCCACCGCGCCATCAAGGCCGTGCTGGAAGGCAAAACCTACCGCCCCGGCGACTGGGAACAGATCGGCATGCACTGCTCGCAGACCGAGCGGCGCGCCGACGAAGCGACGCGCGATGTCGAGTCCTGGCTCAAGTGCTTCTACATGCAGGATCGCGTCGGCGAAACCTTCACCGGCAGCGTCTCGTCGGTGGTGCCGTTCGGCCTCTTCGTGGCGCTCGACGACGTGTTCATCGAAGGTCTGGTGCACATTTCAGAGTTGGGTGAGGATTACTTCCAGTACGACGAAACACGCCATCAACTGCTGGGCGAGCGCACCGGCCAACGATACCGCCTGTCCGATCGCATCACCGTGCAACTGATGCGCGTGGATCTGGAGACGACGAAGATCGATTTCCGGCTGGCGGTCGAGGCACCGGCCAGCGGCGGCAAGAAGAAAGGAAAGCGGCGTGGCTAAACCGTCGGCGCAGAGTGATACCCATTTCATTTTCGGCTTCCACGCTGTGCGCTCGCGACTGCGTAACGATGCGGAAGGAGTGCGCGAAATTCATGTCGCCGCGCAACGCAACGACGCGCGTGTGCGTGACCTGATCGCACTGGCCGAATCACTACAGATTCGCGTCATCCCCACCGACACGGCCCGGCTCGACGGCATGGCCGGCGGCGCAAGCCACCAGGGCGTGGTGGCGCGTGTCGATGCACGCCGCAAGCTGCTCAAGCTGGCCGACGTGCTCGATACGTTGGAGGGTCCGGCGCTGTTCCTGGTGCTTGATGGCGTGACTGACCCGCACAATCTCGGCGCCTGCCTGCGCGTAGCCGACGCGGCCGGCGCGCACGCGGTGATCGCGCCCAAGGATCGCGCCGCCGGGCTTAACGCAACTGCCGTCAAGGTCGCCAGCGGCGCGGCCGACACCGTGCCCTACATCACCGTGACCAATTTGGCGCGTGCGCTGCGTGAGATGCAGGCGGCGGGGGTATGGGTGATCGGCGCCGACGGCGATGCCGAGCAAACCTTGCAGCAAATCGACCAGACCGGGCCGGTCGCCTGGGTGCTCGGCGCCGAGGGCGACGGCATGCGCCGCCTGACGCGCGAGACCTGCGACGTGCTCGCGCGCATTCCCATGCATGGCAGCGTCGACAGCCTCAATGTCTCGGTGGCCAGCGGCGTGTGCCTGTTCGAAACCTGCCGCCAGCGCACGGAGAAAGTGCAGCGCGTATGAAACTGCCGATCGGAGAGGCGCGCGCGGTGTTTCGCGCCACCGGTCAGGCCGCGCTCGGTACCCTCAGTGCGCGACACGATGGCGCGCCTTTCGTCAGTCATGTGCTGTTCATCCTCGATGAGCATGCTTATCCGGTGCTGCTACTCAGCGATCTGGCAGAGCACACGCGGAACGTCGGTGCCGATGCGCGGGCGAGCCTGATGGCGCACAGCGCGCATGCCGACCCGCAGCAGATCCCGCGGGTCACATTGCAGGGTGAACTAAGACGGATCGAGCGCAGCGACGCACTGGCCGCGCGCTATCTTCGTTACCACCCGGAGGCGGGAGCTTCGCTCGCGCTGGGCGACTTCAACTTCTACCGCATGCAGCCCGATCACACCCGCCTGATCGGCGGTTTTGCGCGGGCCGGGTGGCTCGACGCCGCAGCGTGGCCGATGGCCGATTTCGGTGAAGCAGGCTTGATCGCCGCGCGTCAACAACTTGCAGACCTGATCGCGCCTGATCACGTGCTCGGCCTCGATCCCGAAGGGCTTGACCTGATGACGCCGGCGGGACGCGAGCGGCTTGGCCTGGACGCCGCTGCCGGGTCACTTTCCAGCGCAATCGCTTCGGCGCACGACGCGCTGACCCTGATCAGAGCGAACTGATACAATGCTCCGTGGCGGGCCTCCTCGCATTGCAGCGCGGTGAACTTGGTCAGGGTCGGAAGGCAGCAGCCACAGCCGTTCCCTGCAAGTGCCGAGGGTCAGGCTCGCCACATCAGACATTCGAAACGCCGATCCGTGCTGGATCGGCGTTTTCTTTTCGTCACGATCGGCCGCGATCAACCCAGCGCGGTATCGAGCGCCATCATCACCGCAAAGCCGATGAGTAGACCTTTGGAAGCGGCTTTTTCGTGGCCGTTGCGATGAGATTCTGGAATGATCTCGTGACTGACCACCAGCAGCATCGCACCGGCCGCGACGGCAAGGCCCCACGGCAGGGCGAGCGCGGAGACCTGGATGAGCGAGGCGCCGACCAGCGCCGCCATCGGTTCGACGACGCCTGAGGCCGCGCCGATCGACGCCGCAAAACCGGGGCGGTAGCCGGCGCCGCGCAAGGCGAGTGCGACGACGAGGCCTTCGGGAATGTCCTGAATCGCGATTCCCAGCGCCAGCGCGGTGGCACCCGCGCCGTCCTGTGCCGCCGCGACGCCGATCGCCAGTCCTTCCGGCAAATTGTGCAAGGCGATGGCGAAGACGAACAGCCACACGCGGGCCAACGCCTCGCCGTCACGCGCGTCGGTGCCATTCAGGAAATGCTCGTGCGGAAGCCGCCCGTCGAGCCACAGCAGTGCGCCGCCGCCGGCGAGAATGCCGGCCACCATCACACCGCTGGCAATCCACGGATCGTTCCATAGAGTGCGCGCGGCATCGATGCCGGGGATGATCAGCGAGAACGCGGTCGCCGCCAGCATCACGCCGGCGCCAAAACCCAGCATCGCTGACTGGGTGCGCGCCGACAAGGGGCGGGCGAACAGCACCGGTAACGTACCCAGCGCGGTGGCCAGCGCGGTTAGTACTCTGTCCAGGTGATATTTGCGGGTTCAGTCAGTCATGGAGCGGCCCAGTGCAAGGCGTTTTCTCGAAGCCATAGTGGACCTATGTCGAGAGGAAACAAC